>NZ_JAMYLA010000009.1:0-153721 GCF_040317725.1 Mesorhizobium sp. M1396
CGCCCCCCCCCCGCCCCCCCCCCCCCCCCCCCCCCCCCCCCCCCCCCCCCCCCCCCCCCCCCCCCCCCCCCCCCCCCCCCCCCCCGACCCGGAATTCGCTTGCCTTTTGTCAACTCACGCCGGCAAACGCGCCTTCCATGAGCAGGTTCGGGAAGTACCCCGCCGGCTTGTCGCCGACCGCCTGACCCCCGGTGAGGCCACCCTGGATCTCCGGACCGAAGAACGAGTACGGGAACGGCGTGACCGGCTGGCTGACCGCGTCGAGCCTTGCCAGGAGTTCCTGGGGAATCTCGAAATCGAGCGCGCCGAGATTATCCTTGAGCTGATCGAGACTCGTCGCCCCGATAATCACCGATGCGACACCGGGCCGTGTCGCCGCCCAGTTCAAGGCGACCTGCGCCATTCCGCGGCCAAGCTCGCCGGCAACAGTCTCCAGTTCGGCAACGATTGCCCAGTTGCGGTCGGTGAATTTCTGGAAACCGGGATTGGTCGAACCGCGCATCGTCTCCAGTCGCCCGCCCGCCTTGCCGATTGCATCTGAACGATATTTGCCGCTCAGCAGGCCGCTGGCCAGCGGGCTCCAGACCATGATGCCGGCGCCGTAGCGCGTACCGAACGGCACGAACTCATGCTCGATGTTGCGCTCGGCCAGCGAATATTCGAGCTGCAGCGCCGAAACCGGCTCGTAGCCGAGCCGTTCGGCGACGGACTGCGCACGGCTGGCGTACCAGGCGGGGACGTCGGAAAGGCCGACATGCCGGATCTTTCCGGCGCGCACCAGATCGTCCAGCGTCCGCATCACCTCTTCCGGCGACGTCAGCCTGTCCCACGCATGCAGGATGTAGAGGTCGATGTAATCGGTGCCGAGTCGTTTCAGCGAGCCCTCGACGGCGCGGATGATGTTCTTGCGGCCATTGCCGCCGGCATTCGGATTGCCCTGCTCCAGATTCATGCTGAACTTGGTGCTGATCACGGCCTTGTCGCGCAGGCCGCGTTCGGCAATGAACTCGCCAAGCCAGGTCTCGGAGGTGCCGCCGGTATAGGCGTCGGCCGTGTCGAAGAAATTGCCGCCCGCCTCGACATAGGCATCGACCAGGGCGCGCGCCGTCTCCTTGTCGGCGCCCCAGCCCCACTCGGTGCCGAAGGTCATGGTTCCCAGCGCAAGCCGGGTGACGCGCAGCCCGCTGCTGCCAAGGGTGTAGTAGGACATGGTCATGATATCGTTCCGATCCTGTTCCAATATTCAATGCCGGTCCTGTCCGGGGGTCGTCTTGACCCACGGGTTGCCGCGCTCATGCGTCATGCGGAATGTGAAGCCGTCCACTCTCCAGTCGGCTCCCGTACGGGTCAGGTGGTGTTCGTAGGTGCCCCAGACTTCCCAGAGCGGGTCGCCATTGCCTTCCATGCGGTTCCAGGCATAGCCGTTGGACAAGACGGTCGCGGCGCCGGCGTCGATGGTGACCTGGTGGTTGGTGCGCAGATGCAGGCTGGTCTTGCTGCCCCTGAGATTCGCGGCCCAGGTTGCGATCAGGTCGTCCGAAGCGATGGTGGCCGGAGGCTGCCCGCTCAGGCTGCTGAAGTCGACGGTGACGCGGTCGGCGAAGTAACTGCGGGCGAGTCGCCAATCCTGGGCATCGACGGCACGATCGATGGCATCGGCGATGCGGATGACGGCGCGCTCATCGGCGAGCGTCATTTCGCGGGACGGTTCGGCTCCGCCGGCATCGACCGGCGCCAGCGCCATACCCGCCGCGAGGGTGGCATATCTCAATGCATTCATGTCTCTTCTCCTTTTGCGTCGGCCCGCCGCCGAGCTGATGGCGGTAATGTGGGCCAGTGCTCCAGCGTCGATAAGATTGCATTATTTGCATGGACTGTGCGATATCATGCATGAATGGATCGCGATCTACTTGGCCACCTTCCTGTTATCGTCGCCGTGGCGCGGCGCGGCGGCTTTGCGTCCGCGGCGGCAGAGCTTGGCATGAGCCCTTCGGCGGTCAGCCATGCGGTCAGGTTGGTGGAGGAGCGCATCGGCCAGCCGCTATTCGCCCGCACGACGCGCAGCGTGTCGCTGACCGAGGCCGGTCAGGCGCTTGTCGCGACGGCGGAGCCCGCGCTGCAGGACATCGCGGAGCGGATGGAGCGCATTCGCGGCATCAAGGGTCGCCCGGCCGGACTGCTCAGGATCAATGTTTCGCACATAGCCGTCCCGATGGCGGTGACGCCTGTCGTGACGGCCATGGCGGAGCGCTATCCGGATGTGACGGTGGAAATCTTTGCCAACGAAGGGTTGGTCGATATCGTCGGCGAAGGCTTTGACGCCGGCATCAGACTTGGCGAAATGATCGCGCAGGACATGATCGCGATCCGGATGGCGCCACCCTTCCAGGTGATCATCGTCGCTTCGCCAGCCTATATCGGCCGGCGTGGCCGTCCGCGCCGCCTGGCCGACCTCGCCGCCCACAATTGCATCGGCTACCGGCTGGTGCGATCCAGCGCGATCTATCGTTGGGATTTGACGGAGGACGGCAAGGACGTGGCCGTGGAAACGCGCGGCACCGCCGTCGTCACCGATTCCCTCGCCGCGATCGACCTGGCGCTGTCGGGGGTGGGACTGGCCTATGTGTTCGAGCCGCTGGTGCGCGCCGACCTTGCCGCCGGCCGGCTCGTCCAGGTGCTGCCGCGGTCGGCAATCGAGGAGCCAGGCCTGTTTCTCTATTTTCCGCGTCGGGCGGCAATGGCGCCGAAGCTGCGCGCCTTTGTCGACGTCGCACAAGAAATCGGCCGGACACCCTCGCGAGCGCCCGGCCGAGTTGCCTGAGCCGAAAAGCCGGTTGGCGGCTTACTTCTTGACCGCGGCCGCGACTTCCGCCGCGAAATCGGTCTCTTCCTTCTCGATGCCCTCGCCCAGCGCAAAGCGCAGGTAAGCCGTGATCTTGGCCGGGGCGCCGATGTCCTTCTCGGCATCCTTCAGCGCCTTCTCGACGGTGATGTCGGGATTGAGCACGAAGGCCTGCTTCAGCAGCACGACCTCCTCGTAGAACTTGCGCAGACGGCCTTCGACCATCTTCTCGATGATCGCTTCCGGCTTGCCGGACTGACGCGCCTGGTCGGAGAAGATCGCCTTCTCGCGTTCGACCGCGGCCGGATCGATCTGCTCCGCGGTCAGCGCCATCGGATTGGTGGCCGCGACATGCATGGCGACCTGACGAGCGAAGGCATTGGCCGCATGCTCGTTGCCCGTGGTCTCGATGGCGACCAGAACGCCGAGCTTGCCGAGCCCATCGGCAACCGCGTTGTGGACGTAGGTGGCGACTGCGCCATGCGGAACGGTCAGCTTGGCCGAGCGGCGGAAGCCCATGTTCTCGCCAATGGTGCCGACAGCGTCCTTGATGGTGTCGGCAACCGACTTGTCCGAACCTGGATACTTCGCGGCGGCCACGGCCTCTGTCGTGCCATAGGCCAGAGCAACCTTGGCTACATTGGCGACGATCTCCTGGAACGCGGCATTGCGGGCAACGAAGTCGGTCTCGGAATTGACTTCTACGACGGCCGCTTCGCGAACGCCGGAATCAACGCCGATCAGGCCCTCCGCCGCGGTACGACCGGCCTTCTTGTCGGCCTTGGAAATACCCTTCTTACGCAGCCAGTCGACGGCCTCTTCCATGTTGCCGTTGGTCTCGGTCAACGCCGCCTTGCAATCCATCATGCCCGCGCCGGTCAAGTCGCGGAGTTCTTTGACCTGTGCAGCCGAAATGCTCATTGTCGCCTCTTTGTCTAGAATGCACCGACGCACCATCGGTATTCGATGGTGCGTCTGTTTAGCGTGCCAAAATATGAGAAAGACGAAGGCCGCAACCGGCCTTCGCTTATCAAGCTTGAGGGGCTTCCGACGCCGGAGCCGGGGCCGGATCGAGCGCCGGTTCGATCGGGGCTTCGACCGAAGCACCGATGTCGACGCCGAGCGCGCCCTGCTGACGGGCGATGCCGTCGATCGCAGCCTTGGCGATCAGGTCGCAATAGAGCTGGATAGCGCGGGCCGCGTCGTCATTGCCGGGGATCGGGAAGTCGATCTTGTCCGGATCGCAGTTCGAATCGATGATGGCGACGACCGGGATGCCGAGACGCTTGGCCTCGAGGATGGCGATCGCTTCCTTGTTGGTGTCGATCACGAACATAAGGTCGGGCGTCGAGCCCATGTCCTTGATGCCGCCCAGCGCCTTGTCGAGCTTCTCGCGCTCGCGGTCGAGGTTGAGGCGTTCCTTCTTGGTCAGGCCCTGGGCCTCGCCGGCCAGCATCTCGTCGAGCTTGCGCAGGCGCTGGATCGAATTCGAGATCGTCTTCCAGTTGGTCAGCATGCCGCCGAGCCAACGCGAATTGACATAGTACTGGGCCGAGCGCTGTGCCGCGTCGGCGACGATGTCGGACGCCTGGCGCTTGGTGCCGACGAACAGCACGCGGCCGCCCTTGGCGACAGTGTCGGAAACCTGCTTCAGCGCCTGGTGCAGCAAAGGCACCGTCTGCGAGAGGTCGATGATGTGGATGTTGTTGCGGGCGCCGTAGATGTAAGGCGCCATTTTCGGGTTCCAGCGGTGGGTCTGGTGGCCGAAGTGAATGCCAGCTTCCAAAAGCTGGCGCATGCTGAAATCAGGCAGTGCCATTCAAAGTTCCTTTCCGGTTAGCCTCCACGGACACAGGCATTTTCGGACTTTGTCCTCGAACGCCACCGGAGGTTTCAGCCGGATTTCTCCCGGGCAGACACCAAAGTCCGTGTGTGGAATGAGCGCGCATATAGAGGGGATACGCGACAAACGCAAGCGCCGCGGGATCTGTGGTGTGGCGTGCGACGATCCGCGCCCTGCTGCCGTCAGCGCTTGACCTTGCCGTTCGGCACCCGCACCCGCCGGAAGACCGCGACGATCTCCTCACGGCTGCATTCGATGGCGCCGAGCCGCACCGCACGGTCGCGCTCGAAGCCGGTTATGTCATAATGCGGCGCCGATGTCTTGGGCGGCCCCTGGTAGGATGAACGCTTGATCGCCAGCTTTGCGGCGAAGCGATGCAGTTCGTCGGTGTCGTCGGCCAACAGATGGCACCAGCGATGGCCAGCCCAATTCCAGATCGCTGCGTCGACATAGACTGCCATGAAGCTTGCTGTCTGCCTTCCATCCTGCACGACAGTCGGCCACATGGCCCGTCCGTCCGTCAGTGACGATAGAATGGATTCGGATAGAAAATGAAGCTGCCTTGGGCCTCAACCTCAGCAACCGTGCCGGTGGTGGTTTGCTGCATACGACGGTGCAGCTCGGCAACCGCATCGTCGATCGAGCCCGCATACTCATGCAGGCCCAGTGCCTCCGGCACCCGGATGTGGGCGCAACGCGGCCCGGCCGGCTGCGGAATGAACCGGTTGATCGTGTCACGCAGTCCGCCCCGGCAATAGTCGTTGCGGATCCGCTTCAGATGTTCGGCGATCTCCTCCTGGGTGATGCGCGGGTTGGCCGAGGCCCAGGATCCAACGCGTTGCAGCCTCTGAATCGTATCGGCGAGTGCGCGGACATGTTTTTGCCCTTCGGCGTCGCCGGTGTTCTCGCGCTGCCAGCGGCGCGCCCGACGCAGAAGCTCGGCGGTGTCGGTGCTGGCAGTGTCGGCTGAGATGCTCTCGCCGAGTCGGCGGCCGAGCTCGGTGACCAACGCTTTCCGGCGCTCGGCATGTGTCGCGCCTTCGTCGGATCGCACGCCGCAGGCGGCCTCATCGCGGGTCAGCAGCGTCGAATAGACATGGTGGATGCGCTGCGGCAGTGTGTCGGTCGCCTGGCGTTCTATTTTCAGGCTTTTCTCGACATAGGCGCATTCCTTCGCCAGCGCCGCTTCGACATTCCCGGTGAAGGCAAGCTTCCAGATAACCGGGGCGATCCAGACCTTGAAATGCGGATCCGTGGCCCGGCCGCGCCGGAGCGCCTCGAGCCCCATCTCGACGGCACCCGGCAGCAACGGCGCAACGACATCGGCGTGCCAGCCGACGCCGCCTTCGGGATGCAGCAGCACGCCATGGCCCTTCAAGGCCCAGGCGACGGAGTGTTCCTTGGCTGCCCCGCTGTTGCCGGGAATCTGGGCGATCAGATTGTTGGCCAGCCAGAATTTCTGCATCATTCCGCCGAGACCGTTCACGACGCCGTTCGTCGCCCATGAGGCAGTGAGCGGGCTGACCTGCGACACGATCTCCTTGTCGATCATCCAGTCGGTGAAGAACTCGGGATGATTGGGCGTGATGAAGGTCGCCTTCCCCGCTCCGCAACTGGCTCTCAGCCGCTCAAGGTCGGCGTCCGGCAAGTCGATATGGCGGACATTGGCGACACCGCGCAAACCGGCTAGGCGGTTGAACGGCAAGATATCGCGAAATCCGGGAATGCCGCGCAACATGACGATCCGATTGACGGATGTCATGGCTCTGATCAGTACCGGGTTAGGTCTCGGCGCAACGAAGACATCGATCTTGCTCAAGCTGCTCCCCCATTGCGCCTGGACGCTGGGGACGAGGTTGAGAGACGATTGCGGCACGTTCAAGTCGTTAGCCACGAACACGGCGTGTCGTGGTTAATCGACTGGCCACATGAACCCTATTTGGCCGGGCAGGCTTTCGTCTGGTCGAACAGCGACAGATTGACCAGCTTGCCGGTCATCGAGAAGTCGCCATAGTCCATGGTGAGGTCGCGGGTGATGCCGTTCTCATGCAGTTTGAAGCTGATGCGGTATTCCGGCACCTCTTCGCCTGTCTTGCCGGTGTCGTCGAAATAGGCGATGTCGACCGGCCAGTATTTATCGGTGGCGAGCTTCGCCAGTGCCGGAGCCTCCGGATCGGCTTTGTCGGCATCGGTTTTCTTGCCGACGACAACGGTGGTGGTCATCACCTTGTTGGCATCTTCGGATCCGTCGAACAGATTGGTTTCGTAGAAGTTTTCGCCTTTTTCGGCCTTGCCGATCAGTTCGACCAGATGCTGGGTCGGAAATTGGGTGCTCGCCAGTTCGACGCTGTTCTTTTCCGGTTTGTCGATATCGACCTTCAGGCCCTTGGTCTCTTTCGTGGCGATGCCCTTGACCTCCTTGTCGAGGTTCTGATCGACGAACGACTTCGTCACGAACGAGAATGTCTTGCCTTCCGCATCCTCGAAAGTGGTCGTCTGCTGGTCGGTCAGCCTGGTGTTGTCGGCGGTCACGATCTGGGTAACGAAGCGGAATTTCACCGTATAACCTTCACAGGCAGAGCCGTTGAACTCATAGACCATGCGGCCGGATATGCCTGTGATGCCGGACTGATCGGAAGCCTTTTTCAAGGTAAGGTCATAGACGGCGCGGTGGGCTTGCAGCGCCGGCGCGGCCAAGGCTGGGCCGATCGAGAAGACTCCCGACAGCAGGACGGCATGGAATGCAAGGCGCGCTGCGCGCATGAGGTACTCCGATCGTCGCGGCTGATGGCAAGCCGCAGGGAAAGATGGTCCAGCTTAAAAAAAGTCATGGCGGAAGCGAGGCAAAAATAGCAATTTCGGCCCGGCCGGCGCGGCGTCACCAAGCAATAGGGAAATACCATGAGTGAAACAATCGAAAAGCGGCTAAGCGATCTGGGCGTGACGCTTCCTGTCGCCGCCGCGCCCGCCGCCAACTACGTGCCCTATTGCAGGACCAGCAATTTGCTGTTCACCGCCGGGCAATTGCCGCTCAAGGACGGCAAGCTCCAGGCGAGCGGGCTGCTTGGCCGAGACGTCGACACGGCAGGCGGCAAGGACGCGGCAAAGTATTGCGCGATCAACATCCTGGCGCAGGCCAAGGCAGCGCTCGGCGACCTCGAGAAGATCCGCCGGCTGGTGAAGATCACCGTTTTTGTTGCCTCGACGCCTGAGTTTGTCGAGCAGCATCTGGTTGCCAACGGCGCCTCCGATTTCCTGGTCGCGGCCCTGGGCGAACGCGGTAAGCATGCACGCTCCGCCGTCGGCACCGCCTGCCTGCCGCTTAATGCCGCAGTGGAAATCGAAGCCATCTTCGAAGTCGAATGAGCCAGAGGACAGATATGACCGACCTATCCTGGCTGACCGCCCGGCCCGTCGCCCATCGCGGCTTTCACGACATGAACAAGACGCGCTGGGAAAACACGCTTTCCGCCTTCGCGGCGGCGGCCGAGCGTGGCTATGCCATCGAATTCGACGTGCACCTGTCGTCTGATCGCGTTCCCGTCATCATCCATGATGGCGATCTCAAGCGCCTGACCGGCCAGGACGGCTTCGTCTGGCAGCGCACCGCGGCGGAACTGGCGGCGCTCAAGGTCGGTGGCACGACGGATCATGTGCCGACGCTGAAGGAAGCGCTCGACCTGATCGATGGCCGCGTGCCGCTGGTCGTCGAACTGAAGGGCGTGCCAGGCTATGACGAAGGCTTGGTGGCAAGCGTCGGCAAGATGCTCAAGCGCTACAAGGGCAAAGCCGCGATCATGTCGTTCGACCACTGGCTGATCCGCGATTTCCCGAAGGACGCGCCGGGTATCCCAGGGGGACTCACCGCCTATGGCAACGACGTCAAGTTGATCGAAGCGCATTTCGCCATGCTTGCGCATGAGATCGTCTTCACTTCCTATGCCGCCGGCGACCTGCCGAACCGGTTCGTCAGCTTTGTGCGTGAAAAGCTGAAAATGCCCGTCATCACCTGGACCGTGCATGACCAGCCGGCTGTCGACCTGACCTTCAGATACGCCGACCAGATGACATTCGAAGGGTTCGAACCCGATCTGGTCAAAGTCGCCTGAGTGCCTGAAACGTGACTTGTACCGAGCCGGACGGAGTTTAAATAAGCCTCATGGATCAAGGCGACGAGGGCTATGGCCAAACAGCAAATGCGGACTATTCGATCCGCGTCGCCGCAGGCATCGGCGCTTTCACCTGCGATGAATGGAACAGCCTCGGCGGGACCACGCGCGACGACGCAGAAAACGGCTACAACCCACTCGTTTCATTTGCTTTCCTGAGCGCGCTTGAAGAGTCCGGCTGCGCCGTGCGGCGCACCGGCTGGCAGGGCCACCATCTCAGGCTGGAGGATGGGCAAGGCAGATTGCTCGGCGCGGTTCCCTGCTATCTCAAGTCGCACAGCCAGGGCGAATATGTGTTCGATCATGGCTGGTCGGATGCCTTCGAGCGGGCCGGCGGCCGCTACTATCCCAAACTGCAAAGTGCCGTGCCGTTCACGCCGGTCACCGGTCCTCGCCTGCTGGTCACCAGGGGCGAGGACATCGGCACCGTGAAGGCCGGGCTGGCGGCGGGCCTGAAAGTGGTGACGCAGAAACTCGGTGTCTCTTCCGCGCATGTCACCTTCGCACAAGAGAGCGACGTGGAGGTGCTGGAAGCGGCGGGTTTCCTGCACCGCACCGACCAGCAATTCCATTTCTTCAACGAAGGCTTTTCAACCTATGACGACTTCCTCGCCACCCTTGCCTCGCGCAAGCGAAAGGCTATGAAGAAGGAACGGCGCGAGGCGCTTGGCGATGACATTTCGATCGACCGGCTGACCGGCAGGGATATCACCGAAAAGGCCTGGGACGATTTTTATGGCTTCTACATGGACACCGGCAGTCGCAAATGGGGCCGTCCCTATCTCAACCGGCAGTTCTTTTCGCTGATCGGCGAGCGCATGGCCGACGACATCCTGCTGGTGATGGCCAAACGCAACGGGCGCTACATTGCCGGCGCCATCAATTTCATCGGCTCCGACGCCCTCTATGGCCGCAACTGGGGCTGTATCGAGGACCATCCCTTCCTGCATTTCGAGGTCTGCTACCATCAGGCGATCGACTTCGCCATCGAGCGCAAGCTGAAAGTGGTCGAGGCAGGCGCGCAAGGCGAGCATAAGCTGGCGCGCGGCTACCGGCCGGTGACCATGCATTCCGCGCACTACATCGCCCATCCCGGCCTGCGAAACGCCGTTGCCGACTATCTCAAGCGCGAACGCCATGAGGTGGAGCGGATGAGCGAATACCTGGAAGAACACACCCCGTTCCGCAAGGATCTGGAGGAGTAGCGACCGCCTGCCCTGAGGGGCAGGTTCGACGATCGTCTTGCCGACTTTCGACCGCTTCGCTACACGAAAGTCACAATCCGGAGCATTCGCCATGGCTGAAACCGCCTATGACACCGACAACATCTTCGCGAAGATCCTGCGCGGCGAAATTCCCTCGCACCGCGTCTACGAGGACGATGCGTTCATAGCCTTCATGGATGTGATGCCGCAGGGGCCGGGCCATACGCTCGTGGTGCCGAGGGCGCCGTCGCGCAACTTGCTCGACGCCGATCCGTCAATTTTCGGCCCGCTTTTCGCGGTCGTTCAGAAAATTGCGCTGGCGGTGAAAAAGGCCTTCGGCGCCGACGGCGTCACCGTCATGCAGTTCAATGAGCCGGCCTCGGGGCAGACCGTCTATCATCTCCATGTGCATGTCATCCCGCGCTTCGACGGCATCCCGCTGAAGCCACACACGGGCGGGATGGAGAAGCCGGAGGTGTTAGTCGAAAACGCCGGAAAGATACGGGCGGCGCTGCAAGGCTGACGCCGCAATCACCGACAAACTGGAAACGGTTTTAGTCGGCCGAGGGCTGAGCCGGTTGCTCGATCGCACTCGGCCGAGCGATGCCTTGAGCGCGGCGTATAATGCTGGCACGAGGTCCTCAAGGTCCGGGCGCTCGCCGCCAGGCCACAATCCCTATCCCAGGCCGATAGCGTGCCGGCGTGGCCTGCTCGTAAACGTCGACGCCGAGATTGATCCAGACGCCGTCGAAGGTCTCCTGAGTAGCCCTGGCGACGCTTGATTTTTCGATCGCGGCGCACCGTTCAGGATGATGATCCGCCCGGCCATGCGTCCTCCCGCTCCAATGAAAAAAGCCCCGTTTCCGGGGCTTTTTCGACTTTCATCAAGGTCAGTTCTTTCTGGGCAGTTGCGGCACGAGGCTGCGCTTGCCGCCGTCCTTGCCCTTGGCTTCGGGCTTCTGCGCCACCAGCTTCTTGGCCGCGGGCTTTTTCGCCACGGCCTTTCTTGGCTTTGGCGCTTCTTCCGGCTCTTCCTTCTTCGGCTTCACCGGCGCCTCATCGGCGAGCGATTCGAGCTTCAGACCGGTTTCGCCGGTTTCCTTCTTCTCGACGGTGACGCGCACCGTGCCGCCCTTCTTGAGCTTGCCGAACAGCACCTCGTCGGCCAGCGGCTTCTTGATGTGCTCCTGGATCACCCGGCCGAGCGGCCGCGCTCCCATGCGCTCGTCATAGCCCTTGTCGGCGAGCCAGGCGATCGCATCCGGCGACAGGTCGAAGGTGACGCCACGCTCGGAAAGCTGGGCCTCGAGTTGCATGACGAACTTCTGCACCACCTGATGGATAACCGGCACCGGCAGCGAGCCGAACGGGATGATCGCATCGAGACGATTGCGGAACTCCGGCGTGAACAGCCGGTTGATCGCCTCGACATCGTCGCCTTCGCGCTTGGTCGAGCCGAAGCCGATCGCCGCGCGCTGCGCATCCGACGCACCCGCATTGGTGGTCATGATCAGGATCACATTGCGGAAGTCGATCTGCTTGCCGTTGTGGTCCGTCAGCTTGCCGTGGTCCATCACCTGCAACAGGATGTTGAACAGGTCCGGATGCGCCTTCTCGACTTCGTCCAGCAACAGCACGCAGTGCGGATGCTGGTCAACGCCGTCGGTCAAAAGGCCGCCTTGGTCGAAGCCGACATAGCCGGGAGGCGCGCCGATCAGCCGCGATACGGTGTGGCGTTCCATGTACTCCGACATGTCGAAGCGGATCAGCTCGACGCCGAGCGATGCGGCCAACTGCTTGGCCACTTCGGTCTTGCCGACGCCGGTCGGACCGGAGAACAGGTAGGAGCCGATCGGCTTTTCCGGTTCGCGCAGGCCGGCACGCGCCAGCTTGATGGCCGAGGTCAGCGCGGTGATCGCGGTGTCCTGACCATAGACGACACGCTTCAGCTCGATATCGAGGCCCTGCAGCACCTTCTCGTCATCGGCCGAAACCGTCTTCGGCGGAATGCGGGCCATGGTGGCGATCGTGGCTTCGATCTCCTTGATACCGATGGTCTTCTTGCGCTTGGCTTCCGGCACCAGCATCTGCGAGGCACCGGTCTCGTCGATCACGTCGATCGCCTTGTCCGGCAGCTTGCGGTCGTTGATGTAGCGCGCCGACAGCTCCACCGAGGCCTTGATCGCCTCGTTGGTGAACTTCACCTTGTGGAACTCCTCATAATAGGGCTTGAGGCCCTTCATGATCTCGATGGCGTCCTCGATGGTCGGCTCGTTGACGTCGATCTTCTGGAAGCGCCGCACCAGAGCGCGGTCCTTCTCGAAGAACTGGCGGAATTCCTTGTAGGTGGTCGAGCCGATGCAGCGGATCGCGCCCGACGACAAGGCCGGCTTCAACAGGTTGGACGCGTCCATGGCGCCGCCTGATGTGGCCCCTGCCCCGATCACCGTGTGGATCTCGTCGATGAACAGCACGGCACCTGGATAGTCCTCGAGTTCCTTGACGACCTGCTTCAGCCGTTCCTCGAAATCGCCGCGATAGCGCGTGCCGGCGAGCAGCGTGCCCATGTCGAGCGCGAAGATGGTGGCATTGTGCAGCACTTCGGGAACGTCGCCCTCGACGATGCGCTTGGCCAGGCCTTCGGCGATCGCCGTCTTGCCGACGCCGGGATCACCGACATAGAGCGGGTTGTTCTTGGAGCGGCGGCACAGCACCTGGATCGTGCGGTTGATCTCGGACTCGCGGCCGATCAGCGGGTCGATCTTGCCGGCCTTGGCCTTGTTGTTGAGGTTGACGCAATAAGCGGTCAGCGCGTCCTGCTGCTGCTTCTTCTTGCCGCCTTCCTCCTGCGGTTCGGCGCCGTTCTGGCCGCCCTGCTCGTCATCGGCGCCGCGCGGCGAGCGCGTCTCCGACGCGCCCGGACGCTTGGCAATGCCGTGCGAGATGTAGTTGACCGCGTCGTAACGGGTCATCTGCTGTTCCTGCAGGAAATAGGCGGCATGGCTCTCGCGCTCGGCGAAGATGGCGACGAGCACGTTGGCGCCCGACACTTCCTCGCGGCCCGACGACTGCACATGGATCACGGCGCGCTGGATGACGCGCTGGAAGCCGGCAGTCGGCTTGGAGTCTTCGTCGTAGCCGGTGACGAGGTTGTCGAGTTCGGTGTCGATATAGGTGAGAACCGTGTGCTTCAGCTCATCGAGATCGACATTGCAGGCGCGCATGACGGCGGCCGCCTCGGTGTCGTCGATGAGCGCGAGCAGCAAATGTTCAAGGGTTGCGTATTCATGGTGCCGCTCATTGGCGAGCGTCAGCGCCTGGTGAAGCGCCTTTTCCAGGCCTTGGGAGAAAGCCGGCATGTTACCTCACTTCTTCTCCATCACGCATTGCAGCGGATGCTGATTCTGTCGGGCGAAATCCATGACCTGGGACACTTTGGTCTCGGCCACCTCGAATGTATAGACCCCGCACTCGCCCACTCCATGATTGTGAACATGAAGCATGATGCGTGTGGCGGCTTCGCGGTCCTTCTGGAAAAAACGCTCCAGCACGTGAACCACGAACTCCATGGGCGTGTAGTCGTCGTTGAGGATGAGGACCCGGTAGAGGCTGGGCTTCTTGGTTTTGGTTTTGGTGCGCGTGATGACGGCCGTCCCGCGGCCGGCCTCATTGCCGTCGCCGCCGCCGTTTTGCATCCGCACCACGCGTCTCGTGGCAGTCAAACCGATCGTCACGTATTCCTGCCTCTTTCGAATCCCCATGCGAGTTCGACATGTAGGTGTTCGATGGACGATTTTAAGCCCTTCTGTTTAGCTGACAATATGGCTAGGTGACCAAACTTGGACGATTTTCGCAATCGTGAAGGGGCGAGAGGCCCTCGATCGGGCATTGACATGAAAAAAAACCGGCCGCGTTTCCGCGGCCGGGCTTTGTCCCTGCCCCCAAAGGGCAGGATCTCCATATTGTCAGTCGAAATTACTTCGCCTTGGCAACGATCGATTCGAACGGCTTGTAGGCTTCCTTGGCGAGCTCGGCATAGAGATCGCCAATCTTGGTGGCCTCGGCGACGAACGCCTCGTAGGACTGCTTGGCGTAATCCGACTGGATCTCGATCGCCTTTTCCAGCGACTTGGCCGACAACAGCTTCTCCACGGTGGCGCTGCCGGACTCAAAACTCTTCTTGGTGTATTCGCCAGCTTCGGTGGCGATCGCCTGGGCGCCTTTGGAGAGCGACGCGAAGCTCTTCAAGCCGGTGTCGGCAAACTCTTTGCCGTATTTGCTGAAGTCCTCATAGGTCTGGGTCATTTCACGATTCCCTTGACGGTTGAGGCGTCCTTCTTTGGGGCGCCCTTGTGCAATGCACCTTAATATATTGTGCGCCGCACAAAAGTCAATATTTCACCGGCGTGCGGGGCCGCCTGCACCGCCAATGGCTAAAAATCGAATAAAGAGAGCTTCAAGTCCAAAGAAAATGGTGAACGCGGCGGTTACCATAAACGGATTGGTAACGCTGCCCCGGTAGCTTGGCCGGAAGCGAGGCAGGACCCTTTGCCGCCTCCAGCGCAACGAAGAAATCCAAGGGAAGTACCAGTGCGTAAGGCGTTGTTGGGCATCGTTTCCAAATCCACCTCCCCTCTCAAAACGATCATGATCATCGCCATGGCGATGGCGTTCGTTTGCGGCGACGTTGCCTCGTCGCTGGCGGCGAGGTCGGCGGCCATCGTCATCGACGCCAAGACCGGCAAGGTGCTGTATTCGGCGGACGCCGACGGCAGGCGCTATCCGGCATCGCTGACCAAGATGATGACGCTCTATCTGACCTTCGAAGCACTGGCGAAGGGCAAGATCAGCAGGAATTCGCAGGTTGTGTTCTCGGCCAACGCCGCGGCCGAGCCACCGACGAAGCTCGGCGTCAAGGCGGGCGGTTCGGTTACGGTCGAAACCGCGATCCTGTCGATGGTCACCAAATCGGCAAACGACTCCGCAACCGCGCTCGGCGAAATGCTCGGCGGCAACGAAGCCACCTTCGCCCGCATGATGACCGCCAAGGCGCGTGCGCTGGGCATGAACGGCACCGTGTTTCGCAACGCCAACGGCCTGCCCAATCCCGGCCAGTTCACCACCGCGCGCGACATGGCGACGCTCGGCATCGCGCTGAGGGAGCATTTCCCGCAGTATTACGGCTATTTCTCGCAGCGTTCCTTTCTCTACGGGCGCCAGCGCATCAACGGCCACAACCGTCTGCTCGGACGCATCAAAGGCGTCGACGGCATCAAGACGGGTTACACCCGCGCCTCCGGCTTCAACCTCGTCTCGTCGGTTTCCGACGGCAATCGCCGCATTGTCGGCGTGGTCATGGGCGGCACCTCCGGCGGCAGCCGCGACAACCAGATGGCCACCTTGATCAACACCTATTTGCCGAGGGCATCGACCCGCGGCGGCGGCGATCTGGTCGCCAAGGCCGGCGGTAACGACCCGATCACCGCGCTTGCCAAGGTGCTCCTGCCCAAGCACGACGCGCCGACGCCGGACGACAAGCCGATGGTGGCGCAGGACGATGCCACCGTTGCCGAGGACGCTACGGTCGCGGAAGACGACACCGCGCAGGCCGAAGAGGCAGCCCCGGTCATCAAGGCCAGGAAGGTCAAGACCGTCATCGTATCGGCCCCTCGGATTGCCACGGCCCAGGTCGTCGCTGCCTATGCCGAGCCGACTGCCGAGCCGACACCGGCGGCGGTTGTCGACCCGGTCAACACGGCGTCGGTACCGTCGGGTTGGGCCATTCAGGTCGCCTCTTCGCCAAAGCAGTCCGAAGCCCAGGCCTTCCTCGACAAGGCAACCAAGCAGGCGCCCAAGGTGCTGGCCGACGCATCCGGCTTCACAGTCGCCTTCGACAAGGACGGCGTCACCTACTACCGCGCCCGCTTCGGTGGCTTTGGTTCGAAGACCGCCGCCTGGAAGGCCTGTACCGCTTTGAAGAAGAAGAACATCGAGTGCTACGCCGTCCAGCAGTAGGACGGCGTGGAAGTCATCTCCCGGAAAAATTCTGCGTCGAAGGAGAACTAGTTGTGATTGGAGAGCAAGACGTCCTTGGCTTCATTAATCCGCGCCGCCAGGAAAGACGTGCCGCCGATATCGGGGTGCAGGCGCTGCATCAGGCGGCGGTGCGCCTTGCGGACATCCGCCGCGGCGGCCCCCGCTTCAAGACCAAGGACCTTGTAGGCCTCCTCCTTAGTCATGGCGCCCGAACCTGGCGCAACACCCAACCCTTCGCCACCGTTCGCCTCAGTGTTTTTGCGCCAGACGGGAAATCTGCCGTCAAGATACGTCTCTAGCAACTGCCGGCTCTCCGGATCGCCTGAGAGTTCCCGGTAGAGATGCTGCAACTCTTCCAGCCCCATCGCACCCAGCATCTTGCCTTCGTGGCGGCCAGCCAGCACCAGTCCTTCGAGGCCGCCGGTAGCGTGATCGAGCTCCATTTCCAATGCCGCGGTACGCACTGTCGAACGCTTGCCCTGCACCGGTCTGGCCGTCTGGTGTTTCATTCGCACCGAACCATACCAGGCAATTGCCGCGGCCAGTATGATGCCGGCGATGCCTTCGCGCCCGACCACAAGCAAGGCGACGCCGACCAGCGCCAAGAGAACCGGCCCGAGCGTGCGCATTCCACTTGCCAGTTTTCCCGGATCGGCGCGCAGAAAGATGGTCACCGCGCCGAGAAGCACCAGAAGCAATGCAACGAATAAGATAACCGCGCCCATCAGTTCCTGCCGCCCCGCAGATGCTCGATCATCAGCCGGTCTTCCGGCCTGCCTCTGGCCTCGAGCGCCTTCAGCCCGCCGGTTGCAAACACCGCAACCGCTGAAAGCAGTTCGGCTAGAGTCGCGGCAGCCCGGCGATCAAATCGGAACCAAGCCCCTTTGGACAACCGCGCGATTTCCTTAAACGCTTTTTCTGCGCCGGAATCATGACCTTCCTGGAAAACGAAGACAGGAACGCCATGCAGGCCGAGGCTGCCGGCCTTTTCGGCCAGATCGTCGATGTTTTCTTCCATGGCATCGCCGATATAGACCAGCGCATTGACCTTGACCGTAGCCGTCTGTTTCAGCGCATGCGCCAGCACCTTGCCGATCTGGGTGTGGCCGCTGCGGCATTGGATTCGCGTCATCAGCTGCTTCAAGGCATTGGTATCGGTCACGAAAGCGGACGATCGGCACTCGCCCAGGCCGCGAAAATAGACCAGTTGGACACTGAGGCTTCCGGCCTTGCCGACGGCATCGAACATCTGGCCCTGCAGCTCACAAGCCAGATCCCAGGTCGGCTGGCGGCTCATCGTCGCGTCGAGCGAAAGGATCAGCCTGCCCGAACCCGTCGCCGACGCAGCCAGCGTCCTTGCCTGGCGAAGAAAGGCTTCGATCTCGCCGGCATTGGATTGAGGTTTGACCGGCGCAGGATTGGGCCTTGCGGGCACGGGCTGCTTCTTGTCGTTCATGAAAACAAGATGTGGCGTTGTTCCACCGCTTGCAAGCCCTGCCCAAGGCAACATTGAGGGCCAGAGGCTTGGATTCTCAAGGCTCAGAGCAGACCGAGATCGGCAAGCTCGCGCCTGAGTTTCGGCGGCATCTCGATCAGCCCGGCCTTGCCCTTGCCGAGATCGGCCGGCGCGTCCGCCGGCTTCAGATAGCGCCAGCCCTGGAAGGCCCGGCGCGGCTGCCAGTCGGTTCGAACAACCGCGGGGTCGAGAATCACGTGGCAACGGCCGATGCCCTCACCGTCCGTGAACGGCCGGATCTCGGTAATCAGCTGGCGGCACTGCACATTACCCTTGATCACCCAGTAGAGCGAACCGCCATCGGTGATTTCGGCACCGCGCGTCGGCACCATGCGGGTGGTGTGATAGTGCTCGACCGGCTCACCGGCGCGCCGTCGCTCGTCGAGACGGAAGGCAATCCACTCTTCAAGGTCCTCGACGCTGTCGCAGCCGACACACAGTTTTATGAGATTGAGAGACATCCCTTAAGGTTTAGTCCGCCGCGCGGACGCGTCAACGGCTTGACCGACTTCTCCACAGTACCAATCCGCAAAATGACGCGCAGAGGCCGTTTCGAAATTCGCTCTGGCGAGTCATATTGTGGTGGTTTCGAGAACCGGAGCGCAGCGGACATTCGGGTCCATGAGCACCGGAAGCGCAGAAAACGCCGCCAGATGGCCGCCGGAGTGGGTTTCCAAATGGGCTCTCAGCACTCCACGACATTGACGGCGAGCCCGCCAAGGCTGGTTTCCTTGTACTTTTCATTCATGTCGAGGCCGGTCTGGCGCATGGTCTCGATCGCCGCATCGAGCGGCACGAAATGGATTCCGTCACCTTTGATGGCCAGCGACGCGGCCGTCACCGCCTTGACGGCGCCCAGCGCGTTGCGCTCGATGCACGGCACTTGCACAAGGCCGCCGACCGGATCGCAGGTCATGCCGAGATGGTGTTCGAGCGCGATCTCGGCGGCGTTTTCGACCTGCTCGGGCGTGCCGCCCATGACGGCGCACAGGCCGGCCGCCGCCATCGCCGACGCTGACCCGACCTCGCCCTGGCAGCCGACTTCGGCGCCCGAGATCGAGGCGTTTGTCTTGATGATGCCGCCAACCGCGGCGGCCGTCAGAAGAAAGTCGCGGATGCTCGGCTGGTCGGCCTCCGGATGGAAATGCAGCCAGTAGCGCAGCACCGCAGGCAGCGTGCCGGCAGCGCCGTTGGTCGGCGCGGTGACGACCCGGCCACCGGCGGCATTCTCCTCGTTCACCGCCATGGCATAGATCGACAGCCAGTCATTGGCGAGTAGCGGATTGGGCTTGTTCTGCTGCCACTGTTCCTGCAGCTTGTCATGCAGCATGCGGGCGCGGCGGCGCACCTTCAGCCCGCCCGGCATGATGCCGTCCTGCGACAGGCCACGGTCGATGCAGCCCTTCATGGCGCTCCAGATGCCGTCGAGGCCGGCGTCGAGCTCCTCGCGCGACATCTGCGTCTCCTCGTTGACGCGCTTCAT
The DNA here is from genome assembly GCF_040317725.1 of Mesorhizobium sp. M1396. NCBI lineage: Bacteria > Pseudomonadati > Pseudomonadota > Alphaproteobacteria > Hyphomicrobiales > Phyllobacteriaceae > Mesorhizobium > Mesorhizobium sp. M1396. Next base: position 19,095 of record NZ_JAMYLA010000009.1, read on the forward strand.
GTCGGCGATGGAAAGACCGCTTTTGCCGGCCATGGCCAGCATCTCGACCGCGTTCTTAAAGGGATAAGGCACTTTCTTGCCTTCTGTCGTCACCGAGCCCTTGGCCTTCATCCGCTGCAGTTCTTCTTCCGAAACCACGAAGCCGCCGCCGATCGAATAGTAGATGCGCTTGAGCAGCAGGCGGCCGCCGGCGTCATAAGCGTAAAACGCCATGCCGTTGGCGTGGCCGGTGAGCGGAGTTTTGCGGTCAAGCACCAGATCGGTTGCCGGATCGAAGCGATAGGTGGGATGACCGGGCGGCGAAATGCGCTTTTCGGCGGTGATGCGGCTGGCAATGCCATCGGCCTGGTCGGGATCGACCGTCTGTGGCGTCAGACCGGCAAGGCCGAGCAGGACGGCGCGATCCGAGCCATGGCCAATGCCGGTATAGGCGAGTGACCCGTGCAGGCTGGCGCCAAGCCGATCAACCTTTACACCCGCCGGGCGCGGCCAGTCATTTCCCGCGACCTCGTCGAGAAACCGCGCAGCCGCGGTCATCGGGCCCATCGTGTGCGAACTCGAAGGTCCTATGCCGATCTTGAACAGGTCGAAAACCGAAAGGAACACGCTGTGCTGTCTCCTGGAGTCAGGTCAAGGACTACATATAGGAATTCCCAAGGATGTTTCCGCTCTTTTGGAAATCGCGGCGCTGCACCCGCCGACCTTGTTTGCTCCGGCAGCGACATCGGTGCCGATGGATCATCGAAGCGATTGCGCCGAATGTGATAGATTCACGAGATGGGCGATTCCCTCGATCTTTCGACGGCCGATCTCGCGGCGCTGGCTTTTTTCCTGATCGCGTGGCTGCTGCACACGCTCGCCTCCGACGGCAAGCTGGTCAGCCGTATATCGCTGACCACGGCGATGAATGCGCAGCGGCAAACCTGGATGCGGACCATGGCCGAGCGCGAGATCCGCATCGTCGACACCGCCATCATGAGCGGTCTGCAGCAAGGCACCGCCTTTTTCGCGTCCAGCTCACTGATCGCGATCGGCGGCTGCTTTGCCTTGCTCGGCGCGTCGGACCGGGTTCTTGAAGTGCTCAGCGACCTGCCCCTGGGCGGCGCCCCGTCGCGTGCGGCCTTCCAGATAAAGGTCTTCGGACTGGTGCTGATCCTGGCGTTTTCGTTTTTCAAATTCGGCTGGGCGTACCGGCTGTTCAACTATTGCACGATCCTGATCGGCGCCGTGCCGATCCCGCATGGCGAAGCCTCGCGCAACCCTGTTACCGAAACGGCGGTGTGGCGTGCGGCGCAGATGAACATGCTCGCGGGAAAGCACTTCAACTCCGGCCTGCGCGGCGTGTTCTTCTCGATCGGCTATCTCGGCTGGTTCGTGGACCCCATGGTGTTCGTGTTGTCGACGCTGTTGCTGCTGGCCGTGCTGGTGCGGCGCCAGTTCTTCTCGGCGGCCAGGCAGGCGGTGATCGGTCAGCCGCCAGGAAAAGGCTGATCGATCCGGCCTGACAGCCAGTAGGCGATCAACCCGATCCATTCGCGGATCGCCACCGTCGTAGCCTGCAGCGAATCGGCTGGATTGTCGCGGAACAGGCCGATGCCTTCCCGCCCCGAGGTGCGATAGTCGACCGGCCAGGGAATGGTCGCAAACCCGGCCTTGTCGAACAGTGCCTTGGCCCGTGGCATATGGAAGGCAGAGGTCACCAGCAGCCAGGTCTCGCCGGGCTTCGGAGTCACCAATTCCTTGCTGAAGACGGCATTCTCATACGTGTTGCGGGATTTGTTCTCCAGGATCAGGCGATCGGCTGTCACACCAAGCGCGGTGAGCAGACGAGGCGCCGTGGCGGCGTCGCCCTCGCCGTCGAGAAACAGCTCGCCGGTGCCGCCGGAGACGATCACCTTGGCGGTGGGAAAGCGCCGGGCCAGAATTGCGGTCTCGACCATCCGATCGCCGCTGCTGTTCAGCTCATAGCCGCCGCGCACCAGGTTGATGGCGCCCTCGAAGCCACCGCCGAGCACGACGATGCCGTCGACCTTTTCCGGCAGCGGCGGGCGCGCGAAGCGCTCTTCCAGCGGCTTGAGCATCATGGCGCCAAGCGACGTCCAGGCTGACAGCGCAAGGATCAGAAATGCCAGCACGCTGCCGGTGACCGCCAGCCGCCGGCGGCCGATCATCGCCGCGAGCAATCCCGCCAGCAACAGGAAGATCGCCAGATTGAGCGGCTGGATGAAGAACCAGAAGATCTTGGAAAGATAGAAGAACATCGCTCACCCCATTACAGCGCCGCGCGTGCTTGGACGCGAAAAGGACGCTGTAACATTTTGATTTTGCGCATGATCCTTTCCGAAAATCGATGGCGATTTTCGGGGTCATGCGCTAGACGAGCGGCATCCTTACCACCACTTTTCCGGCTGAAATGTGCCGGCCGCCTGTTCGATGACGGCAGCGGTCTGGAACAGGGTTTCCTCGTCGAACGGCCGGCCGATGAGCTGCAGCCCGAGCGGCAGGCCCTTGGCGTCGAGGCCGGCGGGCACGGCGATGCCCGGCAGGCCAGCCATGTTCACCGTGACGGTGAAGATGTCGTTCAAATACATCTTGACCGGATCGGCGGCCATGTCCTCGTCGGCGATGCCGAAGGCGGCGGACGGCGTTGCCGGGGTCAGGATGACATCGACGCCGGCGGCGAAAACAGTCTCGAAGTCGCGCTTGATCAGATTGCGCACCTTCTGCGCCTGCAGGTAGTAGGCGTCGTAATAGCCGGCCGACAGCACATATGTGCCGATCATGATGCGGCGTTTGACCTCGCGGCCGAAACCGGCGGCGCGGGTCTTCTCGTACATGTCGACGATATCCTTGCCCGGCACGCGCAACCCGTAGCGGACGCCGTCATAACGCGCGAGGTTGGACGAAGCCTCGGCCGGCGCCACGATATAATAGGCCGGCAGCGCGTATTTGGTGTGCGGCAGGGAAATGTCGACGATCTCGGCGCCGGCATCCCTGAGCCAGGCAATGCCTTTCTGCCACAGCGCCTCGATCTCTTCGGGCATCCCGTCGACGCGGTATTCCCGGGGAATGCCGACCTTCATACCCTTGATCGGCTTGCCGATCGCCGCCTCATAATCCGGCACGGGCCGATCGACCGACGTCGTGTCCTTCGGATCGACGGACGCCATCGACTTCAACAGGATCGCGGCATCGCGCACGTCACGGGCGATCGGCCCGGCCTGGTCGAGCGACGAGGCGAAGGCGACGATGCCCCAGCGCGAGCAGCGGCCGTAGGTCGGCTTGATGCCAACGGTGCCGGTGAAGGCGGCCGGCTGGCGGATCGAGCCGCCGGTATCCGTCGCCGTGGCGCCGGCACACAGGAAAGCCGAGACCGCGGTCGCCGAACCGCCGGAAGAACCGCCCGGCACCAGCTGCGCATTGTCCAGGCTGCGCGCGGTCCTGGTGCCGCCGGCCGAAACGAAGCCGCCGTCACCCTGATGCGTCGTCGGCATCACCACTGTGTCCAGGCGCGAGCGCCGCCATGGGTTGATGACCGGACCATAGTAGGACGTCTCGTTGGAAGAGCCCATGGCGAACTCGTCCATGTTGAGCTTGCCGAGCATCACCGCCCCGTCGGCCCACAGATTGGCGGTAACTGTCGATTCGTAGCGCGGCTTGAAGCCGTCGAGCACATGGCTGCAGGCCTGGGTATGGAAACCTTCGGTCCCAAACAGGTCCTTGATGCCGAGTGGGATGCCTTCCAGCGCACCGCCCTCGCCCTTAACCAGCCTTGCGTCGGAGGCCTTGGCCATGTCGCGCGCCTTGTCGCCGGTCACTGCGACATATGCATTGAGCGCCGGATTGGCGCGATCGATGGCCAAGAGATAGGCCTCGGTGATCTCGGTGGCGGTGATCTCCTTGCCGCGCAGCTTGGCGCGGGCCTGCGAAATCGTCAGCTGGGTCAGGTCGCTCATCAAAGGCTCTTTTCGTAAAACACCGACCACTCGGAATCGGGATAATCCAGCACCGGGCCGCAGCGCGAAAACCCGGCACGTTCGTAGACAGTCCAAGCGGCGGGATGGCGATCACCCGTTTCCAGCACCAGGCGCTTCAGCCCCTCGTTACGCGCCAGCGCTTCGACCCGCGCGACGATGCTGGCGCCGATCTTGCGGCCGCGATGCGAAGGCCGCGTGTACATACGCTTGACCTCGCCGATGGCGCTGTCATGGCGCTTCAACGCACCGCAGCCAACAGCGCGACCATCCTCGCGGGCGATGAAAACGGTCGTATCCTCACCGGCCATCTGCTCGACCGTCAAATGGTAGCAGTGCTCCGGCGGCGTCAATTCGAGCAAGGCTTCGTTGAGTTCCTCGACCAGGCCGCGCACGTCGTCCTGCAGCGGCGTCTCGATGGCGATCTCGATTGCCATCGGCCCGTTACTCCATGACCTTCGGAACGAGGAAGAAATTCTCGTCGGTCGCCGGCGCGTTGGCGACGATATCGGTCGCCTTGCCGCCGTCGGTGACGACATCCTGGCGCTTCTTCATTTCCATCGGCGTCACCGAGGTCATCGGCTCGACGCCGGAAACATCGACCTCGTTCAGCTGCTCGACGAAGCCCAATATGGCGTTCAGCTCGCCAGTCATGCGTTCGGCATCTTCTTCACTCACCGCGATGCGGGCAAGATGCGCGACGCGCTTCACTGTTTGCAGATCAACGGACATGTTTTTGCCTCGGGGAAAACCAGTTCGGGCTATAGCGGCGGCGCGCGCGGTGCGCAACATGCATCGTGCGGCAGACCGGGACCGTGGTGGCGGCCCGGCTCTCGGCCATCGGTCCAAGGGCAAGGTGCTGTCTACGGCAGGGCAACGCCCTCGCACAGATAGTAGCTGCCGCTGTTGCCGCTTGCCTCGCTTTCGTTATCGGTGGGCCGAACCGACACGAGATCGACCTGCTTCGGGTTCATTTGCGTCACCGAGAGGACATCGGGAAAGACATAGCCCGGTTCCTGGCAGATGGCCGTCACCGCCCAACTTGGCGAAGCCGCCGCCTTGCTGATCTGCAGAAACTCGCAATTGTATTCGACGCCTTGCAGGCCGCGCGCCGAAAGCACGATGTTGCCGGCGTCGATAAGCGTTTGCAGCGTGTCCTTCTTGGCCTGTTTGCAAAGCTCCTCGGACTGAAGATAGACGCCCTCGATGAAATCATCCGCGGCGAGCGCGGGCGACGCAGCGACAAACATGGACACGCAAAGAGATCGCCCCAACATCGTGGATTTATTCCGCTTTAGCTGTTTCTAGATCGTAATCGTCTCACCGATTTTCGGCAATGCCACCTTTACACTGGACCCTTCCAGGCCGGCCTCGAACTTGTCGGGCGTCGGATCGATCATCGGAAACGTGCCGAAGTGACAGGGAATCACGGTCTCGAACTTGAAGAAACGTCGGCAAGCAAGTGCCGCCACCGCGCCACCCATGGTGAAACGGTCGCCGATCGGCACGATGCCGATCTTGGGTTCATGCAACTCGTTGATCAGCGCCATATCGGAAAAGATGTCGGTGTCGCCCATGTGGTAGAGCGTTCTGTCTTCCGGGAAGTGCAGGACGAGACCACCGGGATTGCCGAGATAGACATTCTTGCCACCCTCTTCGCCAAACGAGGAGGAATGCAGCGCCTGGACGAACGTGGCGGTGAAGCTGCCGCAATCGACGGTGCCGCCGATGTTGCCGGGATTGATCTTCTTGTCGCTGACGCCTTTGCCGACTAGATACATGCAGATCTCGAAATTCGCGACCAATTGGGCGCCGCTTTTGCCAAGCACTTCCAGCGCGCCGCTGATGTGGTCGCTGTGTCCATGCGTCAGCAGCACATGCGTGATGCCCTCGGCCGGTCCTTCCCAGCCGCCCGTCCAGGACGGATTGCCGATCAGGTAGGGATCGATGAGTATCTTGGCGTCAGCCGTATCAATGCGGAAGGCCGAGTGGCCATACCAGGTCAGTTTCATGAATGCATTCCTCGATTTTTGGCTTGCCAGAGGATAGAACGCCGATAGACCGGAGATCAAAGGGTTACTGTGCCCATTGTGCGTTTGAGAGAACACAACGCGGTGAAAGATGAAGGACGGCCGGTGGGCATTATCACGATCGAGGAATTGCCGGCGCGGCTAACCGAAGGCAAGACGCTGGCCGGGCTTGACCTCGGCGACAAGACGATCGGCGTCGCGGTCTCGGACCAGAGGTTTTCCTTCGCCCATCCGCGCCCGGTCATCATGCGAAGGAAATTCTCGCTCGATGCGGCGGTGCTGCTCGCCTTGCTGCAAAAGGAGAATGCCGGCGCGGTGGTGATTGGGCTGCCGATCAACATGGACGGTTCGGAAGGGCCGCGCGCGCAGAAATCGCGCGCCTTCGTCCGCAACATGGCGCAGATGAGCGACCTGCCCTTCGTGTTCTGGGACGAAAGGCTATCGACGGTAGCGGCCGAAAGGACGCTGATCGAGATGGACTTCTCGCGCCGCAAACGCGCCGGCAAGATCGATTCGGCGGCAGCCGCGTTTATTCTGCAGGGAGTTTTGGACCGGCTTCAGTCGCTCCACGCATCCGGTCGAACGGACCCGCCCAGCGCTGTTTGACCCAACTGGCGATTTCCCGGCGGCGGCGGAATGCCCAAAGCGCCATCAGCAGCAACCCGTCGAAGATGCACGTCTTCGCCACCATACCGGGGATGATCGCCGGGTCGGTGCCGAGCATCTGGCCATAGAACTGGAAGAAGAAGTCGTGCATCTGTCGGCTGAGCATCGTGTAGCCGAAATTGATGTCATTGGCCGACAGATAGAACCAGCCCCAGAATATCGCCATGGGGGCCGCCCAGAATGCGAAGATGTAACGCATCAGCGCTCTCCCCCGGGATTGGAGCCTGTTCGGCCCGATATGAGTGAAAGCAGCGAATTGTGGGCCGCGGCCTTTGCCATGCCGTGCGCGACGGCGCGGATTTCGCCCTCGCCCGAAGCTGCCGCAACCACGGAGCGCCGCTCGGCAAGCATGGCGACATAGGACGCCAGAAGTGCTGCCAACTGCACGGCGACAGCCATGAACATCCCATTGATGCCTTGCGCGGCGCCACCGATGACGATCAGAGACAACACGCCGGATGCGCAGATGAAGGCGATGCGGGCAACGCTGTCGACGCCCTGGCTGGTCGCGTCGTTGATCAGGGCTTCGACAAAAGCCCAGAAAAACAGCACAGAGACGACAAGCAATGCTGTCGCGAGCGGCGCCACGACGACGAATTTGTCGAGGTCGATGAAGCGGCTGTCCTCGATTGTAGCTCCCAACACGCCGAGAGCCGTCGCCACACCACGGCTTCCGTCGATGCAGATGAGCGCGAGCAGGGCGAAAACGATCGCCCAGTGCAAGGCCAGAAAAGAGGTCAGTACGTGTCGCATCGCCGTTCCCGCTTCGCAAAGCAAGGGGCGGCCGATCTGAACCATTCCCTGCTTTCGCCGGGACAGTGGGCCTTGCCGCTCGCCATCGCAACGGAAACCATTTGTTAAGGTTAACGGCGATTAGCCATACGCATCGGGATGCTCGCCGACGCATCAAACGCCGGTTTTTGCGATGCTCGCGGCTCAATTCACCGGCGGATAGAGTGTGTCGATGATCATGCGCGCATCGTGGCGCGAATCGAGCATGCCATAGGTGTTGCGCCATTGGCCGGCCAAACGCGTCTCGACGAAAGCATCTGCGATCCGCCCTGCCCCCAGCCGGCGCAACTCAGCCGCTGCCGCCGAAAGCGCCAGTTGTTCGGTGAGCAGACGGGCCGAGCCCTCATCGGTTGACGCAACCTGCATCGCCGCCTTCAGCACGCCGATCGTGCCGCGTCCGCCAGCGCCGAGATCGCGATCGATGCCGGCCAACACATCCTCGAACAGGCCAGGCGCGCGACCAAGCACGCGCAGCACGTCGAGCGCCATGACATTGCCCGAGCCTTCCCAGATCGCGTTGACCGGGGCTTCGCGATAGTAGCGGGCGAGCGGCGCCTCCTCGACATAGCCATTGCCGCCGAGACATTCCATCGCTTCGTAAAGCAGCGGTGGCGCGATCTTGCAGACCCAGTATTTGACGACCGGCGTCATGGCGCGGGCGAACGCCGCCTCGCCGCGATCGCTCGCCGCCTCGTCGAAGGACCGCGCCAGCCGGAACGACAGCGCGGTGGCTGCCGCCACATCGAGCGCCATGTCCGCAAGCACGCGCTGCATGAGCGGCTGCTCGATCAAGGTCGAGCCGAACACCTGGCGGTGACGGGCGTGATGAACGGCCTCGGCCAGACCCGCGCGCATGATCGCCGACGATGCGATGGCACAATCGAGCCGGGTCAGGGTGACCATGTCCATGATCGTCTTCACGCCGGCACCCGGTTCGCCGACCATCTCGCCGATGGCGTTGACGAATTCCACTTCGGAAGACGCGTTGGAGCGGTTGCCGAGCTTGTCCTTCAGCCGCTGAAAACGGAAGCCGTTGCCCGACCCGTCGCCGAGAACGCGCGGCACCAGAAAGCACGACAATCCCTCCGGCGCCTGCGCCAGCACCAAGAACGCGTCAGACATCGGCGCCGACATGAACCATTTGTGCCCGGTCAGGCGATAAAACCCGCTGCCGGCGCGCTCGGCCCTCGTCACATTGGCGCGCACATCGGTGCCGCCCTGTTTCTCGGTCATGCCCATGCCGAGCGTCAGCCCGGTCTTCTCGACCGGCGGCCTTTGGCTGTGGTCGTATTTGCGCGTCGTCACGCGCGGCGCCCATTCGCGAAACAGTTTTGGGCTGGCCATCAAGGCCGCCAGCGAAGCGTTGGTCATGGTGATGGGGCAGAGATGCCCGGTCTCGAGCTCCGCCGTCAGGTAAAACCGGGCGGCGCGGACCTGATGTCGGCGGCCGATCTCGGCGTCGCCGTTTTCCCAGACCGAGGAATGCAGCCCGTTGGCCACTGAGCGGCGCATCAAGGCGTGATAGGCGGGATGGAACTCGACCACATCGATGCGCCGCCCCTGGCGATCATGCGTCCTGAGCTTCGGCGTCTCGACATTGGCGAGCCGCGCCAGTTCCTGCGCCTCTTGCGTCAGCACGAAACGGCCGAGCCCATCGAGATCCCTGCGCACCGGATCGGAAAAACGCTCCGCGAGCTGGATCAGCAACGGATCGCCCCGCCAGGCGTTGCCGCCCGTCAGCGGCGGCGGCTGGTTCGTCACGTCGTCGGTCACGCCCAATCCTTCTATCGGCAGAAAGGCCCTTGTCGTCAGAAAGCCACGAATCCGAGGCCGTCGGCTAGGTATAGCCAAGCGTTGCCGCCCGCGCGATGAAAATACCGGGGAGAACGGCTCCAATCCAAAGCTGGCGCTTGCAGCCGCAAAATCTCCACCCTATAGCAGCGCCTTGAGATGACCGACGCTTCGTCCCTGCCACTCTACCCTCACCGCCATCTTCTGGGCATCCGCGATCTTTCCCCCGCCGACATCGAGCTATTGCTCGACCGGGCGGACCGCGCGGTCGCGATCTCGCGGCAGTCCGAGAAGAAAACCTCGACGCTGCGCGGCCGCACCCAGATCAACCTGTTCTATGAGGCGTCGACACGTACGCAGTCGTCGTTCGAGTTGGCTGGAAAGCGGCTCGGCGCCGATGTCATGAACATGTCGGTGGCGAGTTCCTCGGTGAAGAAGGGCGAAACGCTCATCGACACCGCGATGACGCTGAACGCCATGCGGCCCGACATCCTGATCATCCGCCACCAGTCGGCCGGCGCCGCCGCCCTTCTGGCGCAGAAGGTCGGCTGTTCCGTCGTCAATGCCGGCGACGGCGCGCATGAACACCCGACTCAGGCGCTGCTCGACGCGCTGACCATCCGCCGCGCCAAGGGCCCGCTGTCGAAGCTGATCGTGGCGATCTGCGGCGATATCCTGCACTCGCGTGTGGCGCGCTCGAACATCATGCTGCTCAATGCGCTTGGCGCCCAGGTGCGCGTCGTCGCACCGTCGACGCTGCTGCCCACCGGCATCGAGAAGATGGGCGTCATCGTCACCCGCTCGATGGCCGAGGGTCTCAAGGGCGCCGACGTGGTGATGATGCTGCGCTTGCAGCGCGAGCGCATGGAAGGTGCCTTCGTGCCTTCGGTGCGCGAATACTTCCGCTATTTCGGCCTCGACGCCGAGAAATTGAAGGCCGCCAAGGACGACGCGCTGGTGATGCACCCCGGTCCGATGAACCGCGGCGTCGAGATCGCCTCGGAAATCGCCGACGGTCCGCAGAGCGTCATCCAGGAACAGGTCGAGATGGGCGTTGCTTTGCGCATGGCCGTGATGGAAGCCCTGCTCGACCCCCGTCGCAATCAAGAGGGCCGCAATCAAGAGGGCCGCGGCGCATGATCACAACGGTCTTCGAGCGCGCCCGCATCGTCGACCCGTCGCGCGGTCTCGACGAAGTAGGCACCGTCATCGTCGAGGGCCGCAAGATCGTTGCCGCCGGCAAGGCGGCACTCAACCAGGGGGCGCCCGAGGGCGCTATCGTCATCGACTGCGCCGGCAAGGCGATCATTCCGGGCCTGATCGATGGCCGCGTGTTCATCGGCGAGCCGGGCGGCGAGCATCGCGAAACCATTGCGTCGGCAAGTGTCGCGGCGGCAGCCGGCGGCGTCACATCGATCGTCATGATGCCCGACACCGATCCCGTGATCGACAATGTGGCGCTGGTCGAGTTCGTGCTGCGCACCGCCAAGGACACGGCAAGCGTCAACGTCTTTCCGGCGGCGGCAATCACCAAGGGCCTCGACGGGCGCGAAATGACGGAATTCGGCCTGCTGCGCGAAGCCGGCGCCGTCGCCTTCACCGATGGCCGTCACACCATATCGAGCGCGCTGGTGATGCGCCGTGCGCTGACCTATGCACGCGACTTCGGCGCCACCATCGTGCATGAAACCCAGGACGCCGACCTCGGTTCGTCCGGCGTGATGAACGAAGGCCTCTACGCCAGTTGGCTCGGCCTCTCCGGCATTCCGCGCGAAGCCGAATCCATCCCGCTGGAGCGTGATCTTGCCCTTGCGCGGCTGACGCACGGCTCCTATCACGCGGCGAAGATCTCGACGGCGATGGCGGCAAACGCCGTGACACGCGCGAAAGCCGATGGTGCGGCCGTGACGTCAGGCATCGCGATCCACAATCTGTCGTTGAATGAAAACGATGTCGGCGAATACCGCACCTTCTTTCGCCTGACACCGCCTTTGCGCGCCGAGGAAGACCGGCTGGCGGTGATCGAGGCGGTCAGGAATGGCACGATCGACATCATCGTCTCCTCGCACGACCCGCAGGACGTCGACACCAAGCGCTTGCCTTTCGCCGATGCGGCGGCCGGCGCCATCGGGTTGGAGACGCTTCTCGGTGCGGCATTGCGGCTCTACCACAATGGCGACGTGCCGTTGCTCCGGCTGATCGAAACGCTCTCCACCGCTCCCGCAAAACTGTTCGGGCTGCCCGGCGGCACGCTGAAGCCGGGCGCAGTCGCCGATCTTGCGCTTGTCGATCTCGACGAACCCTGGATCGTCAGCGAGAGCGGCATTCGTTCGCGCTCGAAGAACACCTGTTTCGAAGGCGCGCGCATGCAAGGCAGGGTCTTGCAAACGTTGGTGGCGGGCCGCACAGTGTTCTCGATCTGAGCTGGCCACCGCGCACCGCGCCTGATCCAGACAAACTGGAGGAAATGCGGGGGAAACAATGACTTACAGCCTGATCTTGGCGTTGGTTTTCGGCTATTTGCTTGGTTCGATTCCTTTCGGACTGCTGCTTACCCGCGCGGCCGGCCTCGGCGATGTGCGCAAGATCGGCTCGGGCAACATCGGCGCCACCAATGTTCTGCGCACCGGCAACAAGGGCCTTGCCGCCGCAACGCTGCTGCTCGATGCGCTGAAGGGCACGGCCGCCGTGCTGATATCGGGCCATTTTTCGCCTGAACTGGCGATCTGGGCAGGCCTTGGCGCCTTTCTCGGCCATCTCTTCCCGGTATGGCTGGGCTTCAAGGGCGGCAAGGGCGTCGCCACCTATCTCGGCGTGCTGATCGGCCTTGCCTGGCAGGTGGCGCTGATCTTCGCCGTCGTCTGGCTGATGATGGCATTCCTGTTCCGTTATTCCTCGCTGGCGGCGTTGACGGCGGCGGTCATCGTGCCGATCGCCCTCTATCTCTTGAGCACCCCGCCGATTGCCGGGCTGTTCGTTGTGATGAGCATCATCGTTTTCATCAAGCACCGCGAAAACATTTCACGCCTGCTTGCAGGCACCGAGGGCAAGATCGGAGCCAAGGAGTGAGCGATCGCGCCACCGCGGTGAGCGAGCCGGCTGCCGGGCCGCGCCTCAGCGACCGGCAGCGGCTGAGCTGGCTGCGGCTGATCCGCACCCAGAATGTAGGCCCCGCCTCTTTTCGCGACCTGATCAACCGCTTCGGTTCGGCCGAAGTGGCGCTCGAAATACTGCCGGAGCTTATGATTTCAGGCGGCGCCCGCCGGATCGCCCGCATCCCTACCATTGCCGAAGCCGAGGCCGAATTGGAGACGGCCCGTAAAGCGGGCGCGCGCTTTGTCGGTATCGGTGAAACAGACTATCCGCCGCTTTTGCGCAACATGGACCATCCGCCGCCGCTGCTGGCGGTCAAGGGCAATGCCGCCGTGTTCCGGCTGCCGGGGGTCGCCATCGTGGGCGCTCGCAACGCATCGCTGGCCGGCATCAAGATGGCGCGCATGCTGGCGGCGGAACTCGGCCGCGACGGTTACGCAATCGTCTCCGGCCTGGCGCGTGGCATCGACACGGCGGCGCATCAGGGCAGTCTTGCGACCGGCACGATCGGCGTGCTGGCCGGAGGCCTCGACCTGCCCTACCCGCCCGAAAATGCCGGCCTGTGCGACGAGATTATCGAGCGCGGCGCCGTCATATCGGAAATGCCGTTCGGCTGGCAGCCGCGCGCCCAGGATTTCCCGCGCCGCAACCGCCTTGTCGCGGGCGCGGCCCTTGGACTGGTGGTTGTCGAGGCGGCGCAACGTTCGGGATCATTGATCAGCGCCAGGCTCGCCGGCGAAATGGGCCGGCTGGTTTTCGCCGTACCCGGCTCCCCGCTCGATCCACGTGCCGCCGGCACCAATGGCCTGCTCAAGGACGGCGCCACGCTGGTCACCGAGGCATCGGACATTTCCAGGGCGATCGCCCCGCTGACCGGCATGCGGGCGCCCGACGTGCCGCCGTTCGAAGAGCCGCCCGACTTCTCGGTCACACCGCCGCCCGGCGAAAGCGACCGCGCGCGCGTCATCGAGGCGCTCGGCCCGGCGCCCGTGCCGATCGACGAGATCATCCGCCACACCGGCCTGCATCCGGCCCAGGTGTTCATGGTGCTGCTGGAGCTCGACCTCGCCGGCCGGCTCGAACGCCACGCCGGCGGACATGTCTCGCTGGTGTTCGGGGATTCTTCAGCCTGACCTGAGAACACCTGATCTGAGATATATGAACTGAGAATGGGTGACGTCTTGCTCCGGAGCGACGTTGCTCGCATTCTGGAAGCGACGGATGTCGATGTCGCGGAAAGAGAACTCGCTGTGTTCTGCGATAGATTTTAAAAAATGCATCACCACGATTTACAACTGACATGTTAGCGAGATATCACTGCCGGCGAACTTCCTTTCGGAGACTTCCCGGTGACCTCACGCTTTGGCCTTTCAGCCGCTCTCGCCACGCCGTTTGATGCCTCCGGGCAGATCGCCATCGCGCCGATGATCGCCCAGGCCAGGCGTTGCCTGGCCGAGGGCTGCGGCAGCGTCACGCTTTTCGGCACCACCGGCGAAGGCGCATCGGTGGGCGCCTCGGAGCGGCGGTCGGTGACCGAAGCCATGCTGGCTGCCGGCATCCTGCCGCATCAGCTTGTTGCCGGCGTGCTGGTCGATGCGGCCGAAGACGCCGCCGAACAGGCACTGCATGCCTTGCAGCGCGGCGCCCGCAACATTTTGCTTGCGCCGCCGAGCTACTTCAAGAATGTCGGCGAGGATGGTCTTTTCGGCTGGTTTTCCACTGTTTTTACCACGCTTGGTCCCCTCGCCCGTGACGTACTTGTCTACAACATCCCGTCGGTCACGATGGTGCAGCTCTCGCTTGGCCTGATCGGCCGGTTGCGCACCGCTTTTCCGGATGTCGTTGCCGGGGTCAAGGATTCCGGTGGGGACTGGAGCTACAGCGAGGCCCTGCTCGGCGCCCATGGCGATCTGGTGATACTGATCGGCGACGAGCGGCATTTGGCGCGAGCGGTGCGAATTGGTGCTCAAGGCGCCATTTCCGGCATGGCCAATTTCGTCACCGGCGAGATCCGCGCCATGGCCGAGGACGGGCGCGATGATACCCGCGTAGAACGTTTTGTGCTCGAATTGCTCAAATACCCGGTCACGCCGGCGGTGAAGGTCATGGTGGCGCGCAAGACCGGCGACGATCGCTGGCTGGCGGTCCGCCCACCGCTGGAGCCGATCGCTTCGCAGGGGCGCCAACAGCTTGCCGCTGCCTATGACAGTCTGTTTGCCAAGGAATCAGCCTGACCGGCAAAGGAAACGCGCTGAAATGGAAGACGGCAGCGAACCGACCACCCTTAGGGAAAAAGCCTATGCCAGCTTCACGCGGCATTTGCTGGCCCGCGATCTGCTGCCGGGTCAGTTCGTGTCGCAGCGCGAACTGGTTGCCTTCACCGGCCTGCCACTCGGCGCCATTCGCGAAATCGTGCCGCGTCTCGAGGCCGAAGGGCTTTTGATGACGATCCCGCAGCGCGGCATGCAGATCGCCCATATCGACATCAGCCTGATCCGCGAGGCTTTTCAGTTCCGTCTGTTCATGGAGCGCGAAGCGGTGGCGCTGTTCACCGCCAGCGCCTCCGATGAGGAACTTGCCCGCCTGCGGCGCGAACATGAGGAGATGCTGGCGCAAGCCCTTTCGCAGGCGCCGACGCCGGAAATGGAAGCCAAGGCCCAAAGCATCGACTGGGCGATGCATGACACCTTCATCGATGCGCTGGGCAACGAGATCATCGCCAAGGCCTACCTAGTCAATTCGGTGAAGATCCGGCTGATCCATCAGGAGCGCTTTCGCATCGACGGGCGCGTCGTGCCGGTCATGCGCGAGCACCTCGCGGTCATCGAAGCCCTGGAGAGCCGCGATCCGCAGAAGGCGGTCGAGGCGATCAGCCTGCACATCGACAAGGCGCGCCGGCTGGCGCTGCAAATCTGAGGAAGCATGAGCCGCGCCGCGGTCGCGGCGCAATCCACAACGACAGCAACCGGGAGGAAGAAATGTCGTCCAATCTGTTCAACCCAACCAGGAGGCAACTCCTTCAAGGAACCGCGGCACTTGCCGCCGCCGGCATTGCTGGCGTCCGCCCGGGCTTTGCCGCCGGCGTCGACTGGAAGCGCTTTGCCGGCACGACGCTCGACGTCAATCTGGTCAAAAGCCCGCGCAGCGACACCCTCATAAAATATCTCGCCGAGTTCGAGGAATTGACCGGCATCAAGGTCAATGCCGAGGCGACGCCCGAGCAGCAGCAGCGCCAGAAGACGGTGATCGAGCTGAGCTCCGGCAAACCGAGCTTCGACGTCGTGCATCTGAGCTACCATGTGCAGAAGCGGCAGTTCGAAAAGGGCGGCTGGCTGGCCGACATATCAGGCTATCTCACCGACTCCGCCCTGACCGACCCCGGCCTGGTCGAAAGCGATTTCGCCGATGCCGGCATGCTGTTCGCCAAGGACGGCCAGGGCGTGCTGCGCTCGCTGCCTTTCTCGGTCGACTATTGGATCGTCTACTGGAACAAAGAGCTGTTCGAGGCCAAGGGCCTGAAATATCCTGAAACCTTCGAGCAACTGGTGGCGGCGGCCGAGGCGCTGACCGATCCGTCGACCAAGACCTATGGTTTCGTCGCCCGCGGCATCAAGAACGCCAACACGCCGGTGTGGACGTCACTGATGCTCGGCTACGACATGACACCACTCGATGGTCAGGGGAAGCTGCGCACGACGTCGCCCGAGGCGATCGAGGCCGCCGGCCTCTACCAGAGGCTGATGACCAAGTCCGCGCCTCCAGGCGTCACCGGCTTCAACTGGGCCGAAGCGCAGTCCGCCTTCCTGCAAGGCAAGATCGGCATGTGGTTCGACGGTGTGGGCTTTGCCCCGCCAATGGAAAATCCGGAAAAATCGCGGGTGGTCGGCAAGGTCGGCTATAGCGTCATGCCCAAGGGCCCCAAGGCGCACGCCTCGGGCACCTTCGGCGACGGCATCGGCGTGACGGCCGCCAGCGAGAAGAAGGAGGCCGCCTATCTGTTCTGCCAGTGGGCAGTGTCGCCGGTCATGGGCGCGCGCCTGCTGCAGGCGGGCGCCGGCGTTCCGTTCCGCAAGTCGGTGCTTGAAGATGCGAAAGTGCGCGAAGGCGTCACCATGCCGGCGAGCTGGCTCGACGCGGTGGTCGGCTCCGGCAATGTCAGCCGCCTGTCGCTGCCGGTCATCATCCCGGTCACCGAGTTCCGCGACATCTATGGCGTGGCGCTGACCAATTTGATCGCCGGCGCCGATCCGGCGGAGGAGCTGAAGAAGGCCACCGAACAATTCCAGCCGGTCCTTGACAGGAGCGAGCAAGGCTGATGTCCGCCACCACCCCAGAACGCACCGGGGTGACGACGCAAGCCATCGAAGGGGGCCAGACGATCCGGCTGGCTCCCAACTACTGGCCTTTCGTCGTTCCGGCGCTCGTCGTCGTCGGCGCAGTGATCGTCTTTCCCTGGGCTTTCACGCTGTGGATGAGCGTCAACCGCTGGACGCTCGGCCAGTCGCGAAGCTTTGCCGGGATGGAGAATTATCTACGGCTGGCGGTCGACCAACGCTTCTGGGAATCGCTGCTCCATACCTTGAGCTACACCTTCCTTTCGGTTGCCGCGCCGATGCTGCTTGGCACCATCGCCGCCCTGATCTTCGACGCCAGGTTTCCGCTGCGCGGCCTGTTGCGTGGCGTTTTCGTGATGCCGATGATGGCAACGCCCGTCGCCGTGGCGCTGGTCTGGACGATGATGTTTCATCCCCAGCTCGGCGTCCTCAACTACCTTCTGTCGCTGGTCGGCATCCCGGCGCAGGAATGGATCTTCAACGCCAACGCGGTCATCCCGTCGCTGGTCGCGGTCGAGACCTGGCAGTGGACGCCGCTGGTGATGCTGATCGTGCTGGGCGGCCTGGCGTCCGTGCCGCGCGAGCCGTTCGAGAGCGCCGAGATCGATGGCGCCAATGCCTGGCAGCAGTTCCGCTACCTCACTCTGCCGATGATCGCGCCGTTCCTGATGATCGCGGTGATCATTCGCACCATCGATGCGCTGAAGAGCTTCGACATCATCTACGCGATGACCCAGGGCGGACCGGGCACGGCCTCGGAAACTATCAACATCTATCTCTACAACACCGCCTTCTCCTACTACGACATCGGCTATGGCTCGGCCATGGCCGTGGTCTTCTTCATCGTCATCGTCGCCCTGTCCTTCATCCTCTTGATGTTGCGCCAGCGCTCCCAATGGATCGGCGTGGAGGGCAAATAGATGAGTTCACGGCTGCTCAACCAGATCGGGCTGTTTTTCGCGGCCCTGGTCTTCGTCTCGCCGGCGATCCTGTTCTTCCTCTGGATGATCTCGCTGTCGCTGAAATTCGAGATCGACAACGGCGCCTACCCGCCGATCCTGATCCCCGAACATCTCGCCTGGTCGAACTATGCAAAAGTGTTCGAGGAGAACAACTTCCTGCTTTATCTCTGGAATTCCGTTCTGGTGACCGGCACGGCGACGCTGCTGGCACTGCTGTTCGGCGTGCCGGCCGGCTATGGCATCGCACGGCTCAAAGCCGAGCGATCGGCGGTCGTCATCATGATCGCCCGCATGACGCCGGGGCTTTCGTATCTCATCCCGCTGTTTCTGCTGTTCCAATGGTTCGGCATTCTCGGCACGCTATGGCCGCAGATCATCATCCATCTGGTGGTGACCGTGCCGATCGTGGTCTGGGTGATGATTGGCTATTTCGAGACCACGCCGATGGAGCTGGAGGAAGCGGCCAACATCGACGGCGCCAGCTCCTGGCAGGTGTTCCGGCTGGTCGCTTTGCCCATCGCCAGGCCGGGCATCGTGGTCGCCTTCATCCTGTCCGTCATCTTCTCATGGAACAATTTCGTCTTCGGCGTGGTGCTCGCCAGCCGCGAAACGCGCACGCTGCCGGTCGCCGTCTACAACATGCTTTCCTACGAGCAGGTGAGTTGGGGTCCGCTCGCCGCCGCCGCGCTGGTGGTGACGTTGCCGGTGCTGGTTCTGACCATGTTCGCACAAAGGCAGATCGTCGCGGGACTGACCGCCGGCGCCGTCAAGGGCGGCTGAACGCCGCCCGACATCAAACTTTTTTCGAGGAAACCCAATGGCTTCGGTAACAATCAACAACGTCCAGAAAGCTTTCGGAACGGCCAAGATCATTCACGATGTCAGCGTCGATATCGCCGATGGCGAATTCGTCATCCTGGTCGGCCCGTCGGGCTGCGGAAAGTCGACGCTGCTGCGCATGATCGCCGGACTTGAAACGATCTCGGGCGGCAGGATCGCCATTGGCGACCGCACTGTCAACAATCTGCGGGCGCGCGACCGCAACATCGCCATGGTGTTCCAGAACTACGCGCTTTATCCGCATATGACCGTGGCCGACAATATGGGGTTCGCCCTGAAGATCAAGAAAGCCGATCCGGCCGACACCGCCAGCCGCGTTGGCAGGGCTGCCAGCATTCTTGGCCTGGACAAGCTGCTCGACCGCTACCCGCGCCAGCTTTCCGGCGGCCAGCGCCAACGCGTAGCCATGGGCCGCGCGATCGTGCGCGACCCGCAAGTCTTCCTGTTCGACGAGCCGCTCTCCAATCTCGACGCCAAATTGCGCGTCCAGATGCGCGGCGAGATCAAGGCACTGCACCAGCGGCTGGGCACCACCACCATCTATGTCACGCATGACCAGATCGAGGCCATGACCATGGCCGACAAGATCGTTGTGCTGCACGACGGGCTTGTCGAGCAGATCGGCGCGCCGCTCGATCTCTATGACCGTCCGGCCAATCTCTTCGTTGCCGGCTTCATCGGCTCGCCCGCCATGAACTTCATTGCCGGCCGTATCGAGGAAGGCATTTTCCGCGGCACCGGCGGGCTGACCCTGCCGCTGCCTGAAGACATCAACCTGGCAAAAATTCCCGAGGGTGAACTCATCTACGGCATCCGTCCCGAACATATCCGAGCAACGACTTCCCAGGGTATTGCCGGCACCATCGTGCTCCTGGAAGCCACGGGTTCGGAAATCTTCGCACGGGTCGACTGCGCCGGCGAAGAAATCTCCTGCCTTTTCCGGGAACGGCTTGCGCTGAAACAGGGCGAGCAGATGCGGATCGAGATCGACCGCGCCTGTGCTCATCTGTTCGACGCCAAGACCGGCCGGCGGCTGTAGCGCCAAGGGTCTGATATCCCGACGCAAAGGTCTCAAGCGTCGGGTTAGCTCTTGCCAGTCGTGTCGCTTGGCAGCAATCTCGGCTCAAAGAGCCGCTCATCGGGTGGTGGATGCCGGTGCGACAGGATTTTGCCATGACCCGCGATCAGATGCTCGCCCACCTCCGCGCCGCCGGTGACGTCGCGCGCGAGGCGGCGGCGCATGGGCACCATCCCTTCGGCGCCGTCCTGGTCGGGCCCGACGACCGCATCCTCATGCGCCAAGGCAATCTCGACACGGTGCGTCACGCCGAGACCGAGCTCGCGCGCCGCGCCGCGGCGGCCTACGAGCCGGAGTTCCTATGGCAATGCACGCTGGTCTCGACCTTTGAGCCGTGCGCGATGTGCGCCGGCACGATGTATTGGGCGAATATCGGGCGGCTGGTCTACGGGTGCGATGAGACCAAGATCCTTGCGCTGACCGGGGATCACCCTGAGAACCCGACGATGAGCCTATCCTCGCGCACCGTGTTCGGCTCCGGCCAGAAAAAGATCGAGGTCTTTGGCCCCTTCCCCGAAATCGAGGATGAGTTGCACGAGCCGCATCGCGATTTCTGGAAGCGCTGACGCTTCGTGCCAGTCGGCAACCCCGGTCAATGGCAACAGCCGTCGGCTCGATCGGAGCCGTAATGCTGCTACCGTGCGCTTGGGAAAGATCTCCCCGCTGGCTATGGTGGATTTCCTTGAGTTTGGTGAGCGCGATGGGATTCGAACCCATGACCTACTGATTAAAAGTCAGTTGCTCTACCGGCTGAGCTACGCGCTCCCGCGGGCTCAAAAGCCGCCCTCGAAATTGCGCGGAACATAGGGAGAGTGCTTCGACCGGTCAACCGGAAAAAGAGGGTTCGTAAACATGGTGGCTTCGCCCCATCGCGGCACTTGCTCGCCACGGCGACGGTGAGAGAGCAGCCAAGGAACTCAGCCATTTTTTGCCCGCCGCGGCATTCAGTCCGGGGAACAATTGCATATGCCACTCGTTTTCTCAGCACAGGGACGTCCGCTAAACCCTTGAGGAGAAGAGCAATGAACAGAATCACAGCGGGTATGCTGGCAGCCACGCTCTCGGCCACATTCGTTGCGGCGGAGACGGTGCCCGTTAACGCCCAACCGAACTATGCGCCGCAATCCCAGGTCGCGGTGCCGGATGTGCAGATAGTCCAGTACCAGGAGTGGCGCAAGAACCGCTACAATCGCAGTTTTTCGCGTGACCGCAATTTTTCCCGCGATCGCGGCGCGTATTGGAACGGCCATCGCGGCTATCGCGAATATCGCCCCGGCTACCGCCGTCACGGGGATTACTGGTTCCCGCTGGCTGCCTTTGCCACCGGAGCCCTGATCACCGGCGCGATCATCAACAATGAGAAGAATCGTGTCTATGAAGGCAACGCGCATGTGCAGTGGTGCTACGACCACTATCGCAGCTACCGCGCTTCGGACAACACGTTCCAGCCGAATTACGGCCCCCGCAAGGAGTGCCGTTCGCCCTATTGATCCAAGGGTGAGAGGAAATAGCTGATAGTGTCGCGTTGAAAGGTCCGCACCAGCAATGGCGCGGACCTTTTTCATTCAATGTATCGATGTAGCGTCAGCCCGCCCAGCTGATGCTCTTGACGATGTAGTAACGCGCATCGCCTTCCGCGCTCGGTGACCGATATGCTCCAAGGGCATCGCAAATTCGAACCGCTACTGCGCTCAGTTCCCACCCAAGCACTTCCAGGTCATCATCCGCGTCCGTAGCGTAAGTCTGGGTCAGTTCGTCGATGCTGTTCGTCTCGCCGAAGGATCGAACCCGCTTTGCATCGATCATGACATTGTCGGGCCAATTTGAATTTGCCCAAGCCCAGAGCCAACTCTGTGACTTAGCACTCGTGGAACCGGCAATCTGGACCTCTGCGGTCAATTTGACGTCCCCGTCCTTGGAAAACAGAAGTCTTCTGGTCGCTATGTCATAGTCGTAGCGAGACCAGTGGCCGATGCGGAAGTCTTTCTCCAAGCGGTCATTCTTGACCGTCAGCTGTTCGATAGCCTCATCGCGCCACGCAGGATACCAGTCTGGCTTCATCCCCTCGCCCCATCACTCACCACCTCATGGCTGTTTATTGCACGCTCAGCGTTCTGCGAACAGCATCGCGCCAGCCAGCTAGCTTAGATGCGCGAATGCCGGCATCCATGTCGGGCTGGAATCTTCGTTCGAGTGCCCAGCTTTTCGCGAACTTCTTGGCATCCGGCCACACACCTGCCTTCGAGCCGGCCAGCCACGCGGCACCCAACGCCGTCGTCTCCAAAATGGTCGGGCGGTCGACCGGTGCATCGAGGATGTCGGCGAGGCGCTGCATGGTCCAGTCGGACGCCACCATGCCGCCGTCGACCCGAAGCACGGTCTTGGCCGAAGCGCCCTTCCAGTCCTTGCGCATGGCGTCGAGCAGGTCGCGCGTCTGGTAGGCCACGGCTTCCAGCGCGGCGCGAGCGAACTCCGCCGGACCGGAATTGCGCGTCAGGCCGAAAATGGCGCCGCGTGCCTCGGCGTCCCAGTGCGGTGCGCCCAGTCCGACGAAGGCGGGCACCAGATAGACGTTTTGCGTCGCATCAGCTTCGGCCGCCAATTTGCCGCTCTGCTCGGCCTTGCCGATCACCTTGATGCCATCGCGCAGCCACTGCACGGCAGCACCGGCAATGAAGATCGAGCCTTCCAGCGCATAGGTCGTCGTTCCGTTCAGCCGGTAGGCAATGGTGGTCAAAAGCCGGTTCTTCGAGCGCACCAGGTCACTGCCGGTGTTGAGCAGCGCAAAACAGCCGGTGCCATAGGTGGACTTCATCATGCCCGGCTCGAAACAGGCCTGGCCGATTGTCGCGGCATGCTGGTCGCCGGCCACGCCGAGGATTTTTATCTCGGCGCCGAAGAGATTTTTCTCCGTGATTCCATAATCATCGGCGCAGTCCTTTACCTCGGGAAGCATTTTTGCCGGGATGTTGAGAATGGCCAGCAGCTCCTCGTCCCAGGCATTCTCAGCGATGTTGTAGAGCAGCGTGCGCGAGGCGTTGGTGGCGTCGGTGGCATGAACCTTGCCCCCGGTCAGCCGCCAGATCAAAAAGCTGTCGATGGTGCCGGCCAGCAGTTCGCCCTGCTCAGCGCGCTTTCTGGCGCCCTTCACCTTGTCCAACATCCAGGCGATCTTGGTGCCTGAAAAATAGGGATCGAGCAGCAGGCCGGTCTTGCGGGTGAATTTCTTCTCCAGTCCCTGCTTCTTGAGTTTCTGGCACAGCGGCGCGGTGCGCCGGTCTTGCCAGACGATGGCGTTGTGGATCGGCTTGCCGGTCGCCCTGTCCCAGATGACGACGGTCTCGCGCTGGTTGGTGATGCCGATTGCTGCCACTTCGGAAGCATTTCGGCCGGCCTTCTTCAGTGCCGTCTTCACTGTAGACACGACACTCGCCCAGATATCCTCGGGATCGTGCTCGACCCAGCCGGAGGCCGGATAATGCTGGGTGAATTCCTTCTGCCCGCTGCCCGCGACCTTCAACTCGCCGTCGAACAGGATCGCCCTGGTCGATGTCGTCCCCTGGTCGATTGCCAGCACAAAACCGCTCATTCCAGCGCCCTCCGCCTCGATGCAAAGAGGGGAGACGGCAACGAGCCGCCTCCCCCAATTTCACGGGCGCGCGAACGCCCGCATAGACAATGCTACTTCTGCCAGCTCTTCACCAGTTCGTCGTAGTTGATGGTGATCGGCTTTTCCTTCTCGTTCTCGATCTTCAGCTGAGGAGCGAGATTGCCCTTCTTGACCGCGTCGGCGTTCCAGTAGGCGAGGTCATGCTCTTCGGCCATCTTCGGGCCGATATCGCCCTGGACGCCCGACTTCTCGATACGGCTCATCACCTTTTCCTGCTCGCCGCAGAGCGAGTCCATCGCCTCCTGCGCCGTCTTGGCACCCGACGATGCATCGCCGATCGCTTGCCACCAGAGCTGTGCCAGCTTCGGATAGTCAGGCACGTTGGTGCCGGTCGGCGACCACTGGACGCGAGCCGGCGAACGGTAGAACTCGATCAGACCGCCGAGCTTGGGCGCACGTTCGGTAAAGCTCTTGTCGTGGATCGTGCTCTCGCGGATGAAGGTCAAGCCGACATGGCTCTTCTTCACGTCGACGGTCTTCGAGGTGACGAACTGCGCGTAAAGCCAGGCGGCCTTGGCGCGGTCGGTTGGGGTCGACTTCATCAGCGTCCAGGAACCCACGTCCTGATAGCCGAGCTTCATACCGTCCTTCCAGTAGACGCCGTGCGGCGACGGTGCCATGCGCCACTTCGGCGTGCCATCGTCGTTCAGCACTGCCTTTGCGCCGGCATCGACCATCGAGGCGGTGAAGGCAGTGTACCAGAAGATCTGCTGCGCGACCGCGCCCTGAGCCGGCACCGGGCCGGATTCGGAGAAGGTCATGCCTTGTGCTTCGGCTGGAGCATAAGCCTTCAGCCAGTCGAGATACTTCTGGATCGAATAGACGGCGGCCGGGCCATTGGTGTCACCGCCGCGCGCCGTGCAGGAGCCGACCGGTCGCGAGTTCTCGTCGACCTTGATGCCCCACTCGTCGACTGGCAAGCCGTTCGGCAAACCCTTGTCGCCATTGCCGGCCATGGACAGCCAGGCGTCGGTGAACCGCCAGCCGAGCGACGGATCCTTCTTGCCGTAGTCCATGTGGCCATAGACCTTCTTGCCGTCGATCTCACGGCCGGTGAAGAACTCGGCGATATCCTCATAGGCCGACCAGTTGACCGGAACGCCGAGGTCGTAGCCGTACTTGGCCTTGAAGTCGGCCTTGTTCTTCTCGTCGTTGAACCAGTCGTAACGGAACCAGTAGAGGTTGGCGAACTGCTGGTCGGGCAACTGGTAGAGCTTCTTGTCGGGCGCCGTCGTGAACGAGGTGCCGATGAAGTCCTTCAGGTCGAGGTTCGGATTGGTGACATCCTTG
Source organism: Mesorhizobium sp. M1396 (assembly GCF_040317725.1). Classification (NCBI taxonomy): domain Bacteria; kingdom Pseudomonadati; phylum Pseudomonadota; class Alphaproteobacteria; order Hyphomicrobiales; family Phyllobacteriaceae; genus Mesorhizobium; species Mesorhizobium sp. M1396. Next base: position 43,615 of record NZ_JAMYLA010000009.1, read on the forward strand.
CCGTCGCCCGCCATCCAGTCGGTCAGGTTGCGCACCTGCTGGTAACGCCAGTGGGTGCCGATCAGGTCGGAATCGTTGACCCAGCCGTCATAAAGGTTCTGGCCGGTCTGCATCTGGGTCTGGATCTTCTCGACGACGTCGCCTTCCTGGATGACGTCATGCGTGATCTTGATGCCGGTGATGGCGGTAAAGGCCGGCGCCAGCACCTGCGATTCATACTGGTGCGTGGCGATGGTTTCCGAAACGACCTTGATGTCCATGCCGGCGAAAGGCTTCGCGGCATCGATGAACCATTGCATTTCGGCTTCCTGGCCGGCGCGGTCGAGCGTCGAAAGCGGTCCGATTTCCTTGTCCAGGAATGCCTTTGCCTCGTCCATTCCGGCATAGGCGTTGCCAACCCCGAGCAATAGGACAAGCGCAGTCGTTGATGTTAAAAATTGCCGTCGCATTAGTTTCCTCCACTGTTTTAAGGTTTCAAGCGCGATCTGGAGCGGCCGCCGGCACGCGGTCGCTCCAACAGTTTCCCCCTCTATACGTAGCGGAACACGCCAACGGCGTAGACCACGGAGAGAGCGAGAGCCCACCACAGGTTGGATCCAACAAAACCCAACCAAGCGAGATGGATAAAGGCGCTGCCGAGCAGCGACAGGAAGAGACGGTCGCCACGCGTCGTCTCGAAGCGAAGGACGCCGACGCGCGGATTGCCGCCCGGCGAGGCATATTCCCACGCCGCCATGCCGCACAGCAGCAAAAGAATGGTTCCGAAGAAGGCCGCCGTCGGCCAGGTCCATGCCATCCAGGTGAGGTCGAAATTCATGATCAAATCCTCCCCGGGGCGAAACTCTTGGCGATGGTGTTGCGCGCGAACTCTTGCGTTCGTTTCATCAAACCCTCCCCAGGGCGAAACCCTTGGCGATGTAGTTGCGCACAAACCAGATGACCAGCGCGCCGGGGATCAGCGTCAGCACACCAGCGGCGGCGAGCAAGCCCCAGTCCATGCCGGCGGCCGAAACCGTACGGGTCATGGTGGCGGCGATCGGCTTGGCGTCGGTTGTGGTCAGCGTGCGGGCGATCAGCAGTTCCACCCATGAGAACATGAAGCAGAAGAAGCAGGCGACGCCGATGCCGCTCGCGATCAGCGGCATGAAGATCCTGACGAAGAAGCGCGGGAACGAATAGCCGTCAATATAGGCGGTCTCGTCGATTTCCTTCGGCACGCCTGACATGAAGCCTTCGAGGATCCACACCGCCAATGGCACGTTGAACAGGCAATGGGCCAGCGCGACGGCGATGTGGGTGTCGATCAGGCCGAAGGCCGAGTAGAGTTGGAAGAACGGCAGCGCAAACACCGCCGGCGGCGCCATGCGATTGGTCAGCAGCCAGAAAAACAGGTGCTTGTCACCGAGGAAGCGGTAGCGCGAGAACGCATAGGCCGCAGGCAGCGCCGCGGCCACCGAGATCACCATGTTCATCACCACATAGGTGATGGAGTTGACGTAGCCCGAGTACCAGGATGCATCGGTGAAGATGGTGACGTAATTGGCGATCGTCGGTGCATGCGGATAGAGCGTCAGTGAAGAGACGATCTCGGCATTGGTCTTGAAGCTCATATTGATGAGCCAGTAGATCGGCAGCAAAAGCACGATGATGTAGACCGTCGGCACGATCCACCACCAGCGCGATTCCTCGCCGCGGCGGCGCATCAGCCGCGCGATCTGGTCCTGCGACATCGCACTGGCGAGCCCTTCCGAAGCCGTCGTTTCGCTCACTCTGTCCTGCCTCGTCGTTCTTTCGTTGGCGCCGCTCATCTCAGCGCTCCGCGTCGTAGTTGGTCATCACGGTGTAAAACACCCATGACAGCAGAAGGACGATGAGGAAGTAGACCAGCGACATGGCCGCGGCCGGCCCGAGATCGAACTGGCCGAGCGCCGTCTTGACGAGGTCGATCGACAGGAACGTCGTCGAATTGCCGGGACCGCCGCCCGTCACTACGAAGGGTTCGGTGTAGATCATGAAGCTGTCCATGAAGCGCAGCAGCACGGCGATCAGCAGCACCCGGTTCATCTTCGGCAACTGGATGTAGCGGAACACCGCCCAGCGCGAGGCACCGTCGATCTTGGCCGCCTGATAGAAGGCATCCGGAATGGAGACTAGGCCGGCATAGCAGAGCAGCACGACGAGGCTGGTCCAATGCCAAACATCCATGATGATGACGGTGACCCAGGCGTCGAACGAATCCTGTACGTAGTTGTAGTCGATGCCGAGCGCATTGACGTAATAGCCGAGCAGGCCGATGTCGTTGCGCCCGAAAACCTGCCAGATGGTGCCGACGACGTTCCACGGGATCAACAGCGGCAGTGCCATCAGCACCAGGCAGACCGGTACGCCCCAGCCCTTCTTGGGCATGTTGAGGGCTATGAAGATGCCGAGCGGCACTTCGATGGCGAGGATGATAAAGGAGAAGATCAGGTTGCGGACCATCGCCTCCCAGAAGCGGCTGGAAGAGAGCAGTTCCTCGAACCACTCGGTGCCGGCCCAGAAGAAGACGTTGTTGCCGAAAGTGTCCTGCACCGAATAGTTGACGACCGTCATCAGCGGGATGACCGCCGAGAACGCCACCAGCACCAGCACCGGCAGCACCAGGAACCAGGCTTTGTTGTTCCAGGTCTTTTCCATCTATGCCCCCATCTCGACGCGCGCCATCTCAACCAGCCAGGAATCGGCATAGATGTTGATGCCGGCCGGGTCGAACCGCACCTTTGGTTCAGCGGGGACGGTTTCGTCCTCGCCAATCACGGCAGCGATCTCGCGGCCTTCAAGCTTCGCGCGCACCACCTTGTGGCGGCCGAGATCCTCGATCTTGCTGACTTGTACGGCCATGCCGTCGCGGCCAAGCCGGACATATTCGGGGCGTATGCCAAGCTCTGTGGCGCCACTGGCTGCCTTGGGTGCGCCCGGCAGTTCGATCCGCTGCGCCCCAAGCTTCGCCGTCTTGCCGTCGATCGCCACCGGCATGACGTTCATGCCGGGCGAGCCGATGAAATAACCGACAAACGTATGGCGCGGTCGTTCGAATAGTTCCGCCGGCGTGCCGATCTGCACGATGCCGCCATCGTACATCACCACGACCTGGTCGGCGAAGGTCAACGCCTCGGTCTGGTCGTGCGTGACATAGACCATGGTGTAGCCGAAGCGGCGGTGCAACTGCTTCAATTGCGAGCGCAGCAGCCACTTCATGTGCGGATCGATGACGGTCAGCGGCTCGTCGAACAGGATGGCGTTGACATCCGAGCGCACCAGCCCGCGGCCGAGCGAGATCTTCTGCTTCTGGTCGGCGGTCAGGCCCCTCGCCTTCTTCTTCGCCCAGGACGCCAGGTCGATCATCTCCAGCGTCTCGCGCACCTTACGGTCGACATCTGCTTCCGGCACGCCGCGATTGCGCAGCGGAAAGGCTAGGTTGTCGTAAACGGTCATGGTGTCGTAGATGACGGGAAACTGGAACACCTGCGCGATGTTGCGTTCTTGCGTCGACAAATTGGTCACGTCCTTGCCGTCAAACAGCAACCGGCCATGCGAGGGATGAAGCAGGCCCGAAATGATGTTGAGCAGCGAGGTTTTGCCGCAGCCCGAAGGCCCGAGCAGCGCATAGGCGCCACCATCCTCGAAGATGTGATGCACTTCCTTGAGTGCAAAATCGGCATCCGTCCGCGGGTTCGGCAGGTAGGAGTGGCGGATGTGATTGACATCGATGCGCGCCATATCGCTCTCCTATGCCGCCAGCTTCGGTGCGCTTACGGCGCGGCCTTGCCCGTCGAAAACCATGATGTGACGCGGGTCGATGAACACGTCGATCGCGGCGTCAGTCTCGAAATCGAGGATACCGTGGGTCAGCATGACCCAGCGCGCATCGGCGAAGTCGAGATGGATGAAGCTCTCCGACCCGGTGATCTCGGTGATGGTGACCTTCGCCCGCACCGGCACGGCCAACGCATTGGGCCGCTCGAGCGAAAGATGGTGCGGCTGGAAGCCAACCGTATAGTTCGCATCGGCAATGCCGACGAGTTCGGCAGGCACCGGCAGCTTGACGCCGCCTTCGAGCAAAAAGTCCGTGCCCTTCTTGGCGAGCACGATGGTGTTGAGCGGCGGGTCGGCGAAAGTCCTGGCCGTCACCAGATCGACCGGCTTGCGGAACACGTCGATTGTCGGGCCGAACTGGGTGATACGTCCTTCGGAAAGTGTCGCCGTGTTGCCGCCGAGCAGCAGCGCTTCGTGCGGCTCGGTCGTGGCATAGACGAAGATGGTGCCGGTGGCGGCGAATATCCTAGGCAATTCGGCGCGCAGTTCCTCGCGCAATTTGTAGTCGAGGTTGGCGAGCGGCTCGTCGAGCAGCACCAGGCTGGCATTCTTGACGATGGCGCGCGCCAGTGCGGTGCGCTGCTGCTGCCCGCCGGACAGGCTGAGCGGCGTGCGGTCGAGGTAAGGTGTCAGCTTGAGAAGCGCGGCGGCGTTGCGCACTTCCTTGTCGATCTTCGCCTGATCGGTGCCGGCCACCCTGAGCGGCGAGGCGATGTTCTCGTAGACGGTCATCGCCGGATAGTTGATGAACTGCTGGTAGACCATGGCGATCTTGCGCTTCTGCACCGGCACGCCGGTGACGTTCTGGCCGTCGAACCAGATCGAACCGGAGGTCGGCACATCGAGGCCGGCCATCAGCCGCATCAGGCTGGTCTTGCCGGAGAGCGTGGGTCCAAGCAGGACGTTGAGCGAGCCATGCTTGAGCGTCAGCGACACGTCGCGGATATGCTCGACCGCACCAATCGTCTTGGTGACGTTTCTCAGTTCCAGCATGACGCCTCCTCCCAGGCCTTCCGCATCAGTTCAAAACCCTCTTCATTCGGCGGCCGCGACATGTCGCCGGCTTATGCCGTGCATGAATTCATCGAGCGCCGCCACCTGCTCGCGGCTGAGATGCAGACCGCGCTTGGTCCGCCGCCACAATACATCTTCGGCGGTGACAGCCCATTCGTTTTGAACGAGATAGCGCACCTCGGCCTCAAAAAGATCGGCGCCGAAGTTGCGGCCCAGATCAGCATTCGATTTGGCCAGCCCCAGCAGCATCCTTGCGCGGGTGCCGTAGAGCCTTGTCAGCCGGCGAGCCAGGCGCGCGTCAAGAAACGGATAGGCGGTTTTTAGTTTCGCCACTTCGGCATCGAAACCGGTGGCCGGGAAATCGCCGCCCGGCAGCGGCGCGTTTGCCGTCCATGGCTTGCCGCGCTTGCCGAGAAAACCCTCGATCTTTTCCAGCATCGATTCCGACAGCCGGCGATAGGTGGTGATCTTGCCGCCGAAAGCATTGACGATCGGAGCTGCGCCCTCGCCGCCATCGGCCTTGAGCACATAGTCGCGCGTCGCTTCCTGCGCCTTGGAGGCACCGTCATCATAGAGCGGACGAACGGCCGAATAGGTCCAGACGATGTCCGAGCGCTTGACTGGTTGCGCGAAATATTCGCTTGCCGCGGCGCAGAGGTAATCGATCTCGGTGTCGCTGATCTTCACGTCATGCGGATCGCCGGGGTAATCCTGGTCCGTGGTGCCGATCAGGGTGAACTCTTCCTCGTAGGGAATGGCGAAGATGATGCGGCCATCCCGGTTCTGGAAGAAATAGGCGCGCGGATCGTCGAACTTCTTGGCAATGACGATGTGGCTGCCCTGCACGAGGCGGACATTGTGCACATCGTTGAGGCCGACGACGCCGGAAAGCACATGATCGACCCAGGGCCCGGCGGCATTGACCAGCAGTCGCGCCTTGATCTCTTCGGTCTTGCCGGTCTGCAGGTCCTCGATCCGGATCGTCCACAACCCGTTTTCGCGTCGCGCGCCGATCACTTTCGTTCGGGTGCGGACCGTCGCGCCGCGATCGGCGGCATCACGCGCGTTCAGCGCCACCAGCCGCGCATCGTTGACCCAGCCGTCCGAATATTCGAAAGCCTTCTTGAACAATGGTTTCAAAGGCTTGCCGGCCGGATCCCTGGCCATGTCAAGCGTCCTGGTCGCCGGCAGCAATTTGCGCCCGCCAATATGGTCGTAGAGAAAGAGACCGAGCCTGATCAGCCAGGCCGGGCGCAGGCCCTTGGCATAGGGCAGCACGAAGCGCATCGGCCAGATGATATGCGGCGCGTTCTTCCACAGAACCTCGCGTTCCATCAGCGCCTCGCGCACCAGGCGGAATTCGTAGAATTCGAGGTAGCGCAGGCCGCCATGGATCAATTTGGTCGAGCCCGAGGAGGTTCCGCTGGCGAGGTCGTTCATCTCGGCGAGGAAGACGGAAAAGCCACGCCCGACAGCATCGCGGGCAATGCCGCAGCCATTGATGCCGCCGCCTATGACGAAAATGTCATGGATCGGAGATGCTTCCACAAATTCCTCCAGCGATTTCGCATTGCACCATTTTTGGCCTTTACGAAACCGTCTCGGAATTATTTCGAAATCATAACGAATGTCAAACGAAATATCACGAGCGTGTGGTGTCAAGCTGAAACCGCCTAGGAGAGCGACGTCTCGATCAGTTGAACCTCGGCCTCCTGGCAGATTTTGCGCACCGACGGGATGTCGCAACGGTCGGTGATGAAGGTGTTGACCTGCGACAGGTGGCCGATGCGCACCGGTGCGGTTCGCTCGAATTTGGTCTGATCGGAAACCAGGATGACATGCCTTGCATTGGCGATGATCGCCTGCGCCACTTTGACCTCGCGGAAATCGAAGTCCAGCAAGGCGCCGTCATGGTCGATCGCCGAGGCGCCGATCACCGCATAGTCGACCTTGAATTGCCTGATGAAGTCGACCGCCGCTTCACCGACGACGCCGCCATCGGAGCCGCGCACAACGCCACCCGCAATCACAACCTCGATCGACGGATATATCCGCATCCTATTGGCAACATTGATGTTATTGGTGATGACCATGAGGCCGCTGTGATCGAGCAGCGCCTTGCTGACCGACTCTGTCGTGGTGCCGATGTTGATGAACAGCGAGGCGTTGTCGGGGATCAGCCTGGCGGCCGCCCGGCCGATCGCCTCCTTCTCGTCGGCGGCGATCTTGCGCCTGGCCTCGTACTCCATGTTCTCGATGCCGGACGGGAACAACGCGCCGCCATGGATGCGCGAAAGCAGCCTCTGGTCGCACAGGTCGTTGAGATCCTTGCGTATGGTCTGCGGCGTCACGTTGAAATGTGTGGCCAGATCCTCGACCAGCACCCGACCATGATCCTTGGCCATCTGGATGATTTCGGCATGGCGTGGCGACAGATACATAGGCAACCTCCCGTTTTCGTTTTTCTTGTCTATAGTCGAAAACGAAACCAATGAAAAGGCATAAGCCGGCTAACGAAATGTATATGACTGCGAAGGCAAACGCCAACGCAATCCCGACTGGACCTGATCAGGCCACACCGCGCGCTATTTCCATGATGACGGTGAAAGCCATATCGATATCGGCGGCGGTCGCTTCGAACTGGCCGACCTGGAAACGGATTGCGACCTGACCATCGACCCTCGTCTGCGTCAGGTAGATGCGGCCATCATCGTTGATCGCATTGACCAGCCGCAGATTGTGCTCGTCCGCCTCCGCATCGGCTATTGCCTTGTGCCGGAACGAGAACAGGGACAGCATCGGTTCGCTGACGATCTCGAAATCCGGCTCCCTTGCCAGCCGCGCGGCAAGCCTTTCGCTCCAGGCGACATGATTGCGGATCATTGCGCGCAGGTTTTCCAGCCCATGCGCGCGCAGCAGGAACCACAATTTCAGCGCGCGAAAGCGCCGGCCGAGCGGCACCGACCATTCGGAATAGTTGATGATGCCGTCGCGGCCATGCGTCTTCAGGAATTCAGGCTTGATCGCCAGGGTGCGAACAAGATCCTCCGGCCGGCGGATGAACTGCATCGAGCAGTCGAACTGCGCGCCCAGCCATTTGTGCGGGTTGAAGACGATGGAATCCGCCCGCTCGACACCAGCCCAGAAACGCCGGTACTCCGGGCAGATCATCGCCGAGCCGGCCCAGGCAGCATCGACATGCAGATAAAGCCCGTGCCGCTGCGCCACCGCGGCGACGCCAAGGATATCATCCGTGCCGCCAGTGCTGGTGCCGCCGACGCAAGCGATGATGCCGGCCGGCTGCATACCGGCCTCGCGGTCGGCGACGATTGCCGCCTCGAGCGCTGCCGTGTCCATGGCGCGAAAACGGCCGCCGACAGGAATGCGCACGAGATTGTCCTCGCCGATGCCGGAAATCCAGATCGCCCGATCGATGGAGGTGTGCACCTGGTCGGAGGAATAGATGCGCAGCCGCGCCTGCCCGGCCAACCCTTGTTTGCTGCCTTGCCAGTCCAACGCCCGTTCACGCATGGTCAGCACCGCGGCCAGCGTCGCCGACGAGGCTGAATCCTGGATCACCCCGGAAAACCCTTCCGGCAGGCCGAGCGCCTGGCGCATCCAATCGACGGTGCGTGTTTCGAGCTCGGTTGCCGCTGGCGACGTCTGCCAAAGCATGCATTGCGCGGCCATCGCCGAAACCAGATATTCCGCCACCACCGAGACCGGCGCCGCATTGGCCGGGAAATAGGCGAAGAAGCGCGGATGCTGCCAATGCGTCATCCCCGGCAAAATCTTCTCTTCGAAGTCGGCGAAGATCTGGTCCATCGGTTCGGCGTCTTCGGGTGGTGACGCCCCTATGCTTCTAAAGATGTCGCCGGGCTCGACCAGTGGCCGCACTGGCTGCTCGCGCAGCGTGCTGCGGTAGTCGGCGCCCCAGTCGGCGGCGCGCCGCGACCATTGCCGGAACTCATCGTTGTTCATCCTGTCCTCCCGACATGATCCCTCGCCGCCATCCGTCGCGGCTGGCCTCTTATTATTTAACGCGTGAAATATATGCAACCGCCAGCGTATGCGGCACGCCTCAGCCAGGGAAATCCGGCAGGCTGGCAAAAGCCGTCTTCAGCGCATTCGACCAGCCATCCGAGATCGTGCGGTAATACTGGTCGTCATGCGCGATCCGCTTCTTCAACCCGACCTTGAAAGCGTCCTTCTCCAGGAAGAGCAGGTCGAGCGGCAGGCCGACGGACAGGTTCGACTTCAACGTCGAATCGAACGATACCAGCAGCAGTTTCACCGTCTCGGCGAAGCTCATCGTCTTTTCATAGGCGCGGATGATGATCGGCTTGCCGTATTTGGTCTCGCCGATCTGGAAGAAAGGCGTGTCATCGGTCGATTCGATGAAATTGCCTTCGGGATAGATCATGAACAGGCGCGGCTCGCTGCCCTTGATCTGGCCGCCGAGGATGAAGGAGGCATTGAAGTAGGAATCCGCCTTCTCGCCCGCGGGCGACGAACTGGCGATGACTTCCTTGACCGTGTCGCCGACCATCCGCACCGTCTGATACATCGACGGCGTTTCCAGAAGCGTGGCATGACGGTCGGCAATTGCCTTGGTGCGTTCGTCAAGCAGGCTGACCACGGCCTGCGTCGTCGCCAGGTTGCCGGCCGACATCAAAACGACGACGCGCTCGCCCGGCTGCTCCCAGACATGCATCTTGCGGAAGGTGGAAATCGAATCCATGCCGGCATTGGTGCGCGTGTCGGACATGAACACGAGCCCGCGATCGATCTTCAGGCCAACGCAATAAGTCATGGAATCTCTTCTGGCGGCAATCTTGCGAAGGATTACTGCTCCACCGTGACGGTGACCGCAAGCTCTTCTTCCGCCTGTCCCAGCCGAATTCCCGACACCGGCGTGGCGTCGCGGTAATCGCGGCCGGTTGCCACCTTCACATAGCGCTCGTCAGGCGAAATGCCATTGGCGGCATCGAAGGCAACCCAGCCGAGACCCGAAACATGCGCTTCAGCCCAGGCATGGCTTGCGGCCTGCTCGACCGTCGCGTCCAGCATCAGATAGCCGCTGACATAGCGGGCCGGAAAGCCCATGGCGCGCGCCGCGGCGGCAAAGATATGGGTGTGATCCTGGCAGACACCGGTCTTGAGCGCCAAGGCTTCCTCCGCAGGCGTCGTTGCATTGGTGGTGCCGGGCGTGTAGGCGACGCGCTCGCCGATGACGGACATCAGCCGGTGCAGCCTTTCGATGTCGGTGCCCTTGCCGACAGATGAGGCGAGTTCGCGAACACCGCCGCCGATCGCCGTCAATGGCGTTTCATGGCTGTACAGCCAGAGCGGCGTAAAACCCTGGTGTGGCCCGGAAACGCCCGCGGTGTCGCGCGTCACCACTTCGCCCGATGCTTCCACCGTGATGAAGTCGCGCTCGCCCTCGACGCTCAACAGTCTGGTGTCGTTGCCGAAATGGTCGACAAAGCGAACCTCTTCGCGCGCGCCTTCGATGGTCAGAGCCCAGGACAGAACGGTCTGCGTCGATCCGCTGACCGGAAGCAGCCGCAGCCGCTGCAACAGATAGTGCACCGGCGCATCGTAGCGGTATTCCGTCCGGTGGGTGATCTTCAGCCGCATGCGCTATGTCCCGCTTGTGAGCATGATCTTGTCCCACTTCGGAGTCATGCTCAATTGAACCGGTAGTCCTGCGCGATCTCGTCGCCGAGCTTGGTGTTGTCGCGAATGAAATTGGCCAGGAATTCATGCAGGCCGGCATCGAAAATATCCTTGATCGACCCGGCTCTCAACATTGTCTGCGTCTTCTCGGCCGTTGCGTGGCAGGCATGGCGTTCGCCGTAATCGTCGCCGAGGAACTTCAGATGCTCCGACAGGAAGCGATAGCAGAAGGTCAGCGAACGCGGCATGCGGACATTGAGGATCAGATAGTCGGCAATGTTGGTCGGCTTGTAGTCGGCGTCGTAGACCCAGCGATAGGAGCGATGCGCCGACACCGAGCGCAGGATCGATTCCCACTGGTAGTTGTCGAGCGTCGAGCCGACCCAGGAGATCGACGGCAAGAGCACGTAGTATTTCACGTCGAGGATGCGCGCGGTGTTGTCGGCGCGCTCGACATAGGTGCCGAGCTGCGAGAAATCGAAGATCTCGTTGCGCAGCATGGTGCCATAGAACGAGCCGCGGATCAGCGCCGTCTCGCGCTTGATAGCGTCGAGCACGCTGGGCAGGTCGCGCTCGTCGATCGGCCTTGCCAGCATCCGCTTCAGCGACATCCAGGCTTCGTTGATGCTCTCCCATGTCTCGCGCGTCAGCGCCGTGCGCACCATGCGGGCATTGTTGCGGGCCGTCTCGATCGCCGCCATCGTGCTCGACGGGTTCGACGTGTCGCGCAGCAGGAAGTCGGCAACATTCGCGGCGGTATAGTCAGAGTATTTCTGGCTGAAGGTGACGTCGGAGCCGGCGCTGAGCAGCACCGAATTCCACTCTTCCGACGCGCTCTGGGTGCGGGTCAGCGCCATGCGCAGACCGGCATCGACCAGCCGAGCCATATTCTCGGCCCGCTCTATGTAGCGGTTCATCCAGTAAAGCCCGTTGGCGGTGCGGCCGAGAAGCATGTCAGGCGAGCCGGTGAATGGTGAATGGTGAATGGTGAATAGTGGATCGACACAGGTAGAACCTCATATACGCCGTCCCCTTGCATCCAGGCATCTGACCATTGACCATTCTACCATTCACTATTCACTATTCACTATTCACTATTCACTATTCACTGCACTAATCATCCAGCACCCACGTATCCTTCGTCCCGCCGCCTTGCGAGGAATTGACGACCAGCGAGCCTTCCTTCAGCGCGACGCGGGTCAGCCCGCCGGGGACGATCTGGATGCGGTCGGAGACCAGCACATAGGGCCTGAGATCGACATGGCGCGGCGCCAGCCCCTTTTCCGTCAGGATCGGACATGTCGACAGCGCCAACGTCGGCTGGGCGATATAATTCGAGGGTTTGGCCGCCAATTTCTTGGCGAAGGTCTCGCACTCCTTCTTGGTCGCCGCCGGCCCGACCAGCATGCCGTAGCCGCCGGAACCATGCACTTCCTTGATCACCAGCTCGTCGATGTGCTCGAGCACATATTTCAGGCTGTCGGGCTCCGAGCAGCGCCAGGTCGGGATGTTGCCGAGGATTGCCTTGCGGCCGGTGTAGAACTCGATGATCTCGGGCATGTAGGAATAGATCGCCTTGTCGTCGGCGATACCGGTGCCCGGCGCATTGGCGATGGTGATGTTGCCGGCACGGTAGACATCCATGATGCCGGGTATGCCAAGTGTAGAGTCAGGGCGGAAGGTCAGCGGGTCGAGGAACGAATCGTCGACGCGGCGGTACAGCACATCGATCTGCTTGTAGCCTTCGGTCGTGCGCATCGCGACATGGCCGTCGACGACCCGCAGATCCTGGCCTTCGACCAGTTGCACGCCCATCTGGTCGGCCAGGAAGGCGTGTTCGAAATAGGCGGAGTTGAAGCTGCCTGGCGTCAACACCGCAATCGTCGGCGCGCCCTTGGTGTTCTGCGGCCGCACTGCCGCCAGCGACTGGCGCAGAAGCTGCGGGTAGTTTTCCACCGGCCGCACCTTGATCTTCTGGAACAGCTCGGGGAACAGCTGCATCATCGTCTCGCGGTTCTCCAGCATGTAGGAGACGCCTGACGGCGTGCGCGCATTGTCCTCCAGCACGTAGAATTCGTCCTCTGAGATGCGGACGATGTCGACGCCGATAATGTGGGTGTAGACGCCGGCCGGCGGCCTGACCCCGATCATTTCCGGCAGGAATGCCTCGTTTTTGGCGATCAATTCCCTTGGAACGCGCCCGGCGCGCAGGATTTCCTGGCGATGGTAGATGTCGTCAAGGAAGGCGTTCAGCGCCTGCACGCGCTGCTCGATGCCTTGCGTGAGACGCCGCCACTCATTGCCCGAAATGATGCGGGGAACGATATCGAACGGGATCAGCCGCTCGGAGGCTTCCTGTTCGCCATAAACGGCGAAAGTGATGCCGGTCTTGCGGAAGACGCGTTCGGCGTCCTGCATTTTCTCGGTAAGCCTGGCCGGATCCTGCTCTTTCAGCCAGCAATCATAAGCCGAATACGGTCTTCTCAATCCGGAGACTTCCGGAAGCATTTCATCGAACGCTGCCAATCGCATACTCCCCTGTGACGCCATTTCACTGGCGTCGCCGGAGAAAATCAAGCGCAATCGGTGATTTGCGAGATACGGGCGATCAGTATGTTGCGCCTGCCTAAAATTGAGGCAGCCGAAATATAACAGTAATCAGGCTTTGCCTCGTGTCCGGGCAAGCGGGTTTCCAGCTAGAAAGCGCGGAACGTGACCACTGTGAACGTGTCCTTGATGCCGGGGAGAATCTGCACCTTCTCGTTGACGAAATGGCCGACATCTTCCTCGTCGTCGACATAGAATTTGGCGAGCAGATCGTAGTTGCCGGCGGTGGAGTAGATTTCCGAGGCGATCTCGGCATCGGCAAGCGCGCTGGCAACCTCATAGGATTTGCCGAGCTCGCATTTGATCTGCACGAAAAACGCCTTCATGGCTTCGTCCCGCTAAACGTCCAAGTCCAAGCGGCCCTTCTGGCAGACTGGACGCGGGCTTTCAAGCGCTGGAATTTGTACTCAGCCGGCACGGCCTCGATCTACGCCGCATCATTGGCATGCAGCGGTGGAAGAGCTTGCCACGGAGCACCAACGGGCGCTCACCGTTGAAAGAGGCTTGAGCACCGTTTGAGCGGGCGATGAATATTCCTCATCGCTGAAACCGTGAAGCACCGTCGCACGTATGTTAGGATATCTCCTGAAACGGCTTTTCTGGAGAGGCAGCTTTTCGAGGGCAACGGAGACAGGCCATGCGCCGCATGTTTCTCGCATTCGCGTTCGGTCCATTCATCCTGGTCTCGTCGGCGTTCGCCGGCGACGCCGAAATCAAGGCAGGGCAGTCTGTCATCGACGGTCAGTTAAAGGCCCTCATCGCCAATGACGGCGCCACCGCCTACAGCTTCGCCGCCCCGAATGTGAAACGGATTTTCCCGACCGTCGAGGCCTTCATGAACATGGTGACCAACGGTTATCCGCCGGTGCGCAAGCCGCAGACCTATTCCTTCGGCAAGGTCGAGGAGACGGCTCCGGGTTCGATCGTCCAGCAGGTGCTGATCGTCGGGCCCGACGGCAAGGACTACGAAGCTGTTTACACGTTGCAGCAACAGCCCGACGGTACGTTCCAGATCACAGGCTGCAGCCTGCGCGCGTCGAATTCGTTCAGCACCTGAGTAGAAAACGCTCAATAGCGCGCCCTGCCGCCCGACATATCGAACACCGCTCCAGTGTTGAACGTGCTGGCATCGGAGCATAGCCAAAGCACCAATGCCGCGACTTCATCCACAGAACCGAGGCGCCTGAGCGGACTGGCGTTGATCATGTCGTTCACGACCTCGTTGCCAAGGCGCCTGATGAGCTCGGTATCGATCGGCCCCGGCGCGACGCAATTGACGCGGATGTCGGTGTCGCTGACCTCCCGCGACAATGCTTTCGTGAAAGCAATGACACCCGCACTTGCCGCAGAATAGGCTGCGAGGTTCGGCAGTCCTTCCTTGCCCGCCAGCGAACCCATATTGACGATACGACCACTCCCGGCCTTGCGCATGATCGGCAGAACCTGATGCGTGACTTCGAAAACACCCATCAGGTTGACGCCGATGATCCGTTGCCATTCGATCGGATCGAAGGCCTCGAATCCACGATAGCTGCCAAGGTAGCCTGCATTGTTGATGAGGATATCGATCCGCCCGTCATCGGCTGTGGCCCCGGCCAATGCGTCCTTTATCTGGTGTGCCTTGGTCACATCGACAGTCTGGCAATGGGCGCCATCGAGAGGCAAGGGATCTGCATCCCATATCCAGACATCGGCACCGGACTGTATCAACTGCGCAGCAACGGCTTTGCCGATACCCCTTGAGCCGCCGGTCACGATCGCGGTCTTGCCGCCAAAGTCGTACGTCACGGTCATGGCTTAACCCCGACGGGACTCTGCGTCCGGACAATCGACCAGTCAATGATTATCACGCAGACGCTGGCTCATTCAAAGGGCCGGAATATCGCCCCTCGCCCAGCCCTCGGTCATTTCCGCGCCGCGCGTCTCGAAGGAGCCGGCCCCAATAGCGGCACGGATGTCCTGCATAAGCCTTTGATAATACGATAGATTGTTCCAGGTCAGAAGCATGGCGCCGAGCGCCTCCTGCGAGCGCACGAGATGGTGCAGATAGGCGCGTGAATAGTCCCGCGCGGCCGGGCAGTCGCTTTCCTCGTCGAGCGGGCGCGGATCGTCGGCATGGCGGGCGTTGCGCAGATTGACCTTGCCGCGCCTGGTATAGGCAAGGCCATGCCGGCCGGCTCGCGTCGGCATCACGCAATCGAACATGTCGATGCCGCGCGCCACCGATTTCAGGATATCGTCGGGCGTGCCGACGCCCATGAGGTAGCGCGGCTTGTCATCAGGCAGTTCCGGACAGGTGATGTCGAGCATCTCGAGCATCACCGCTTGCGGCTCGCCGACGGCTAGGCCGCCGACGGCGTAGCCTTTCAGCTCCAGCGCGCTCAACGCCTGCGCCGACCGCACCCGCAGTGCCGCGTTGTCGCCACCCTGCACGATACCGAACATCGCCTTGCCTAGCTGATCGCCGAACGCAGTCTTGCAGCGCTCGGCCCAGCGCAGCGACAGTTCCATGGCCCGCTCGATCTCCTTCATCCCGGCCGGCAGCGCCGTGCATTCGTCGAGCTGCATCTGGATGTCGGAATCGAGCAAGCCCTGGATCTCGATCGAGCGCTCCGGTGACATCTCATAGGCGGCGCCGTCGATATGCGAGCGGAAGGTGACGCCTTTTTCGGTCAGCTTTCTCAGCTTCGACAGCGACATCACCTGAAAACCGCCGCTGTCGGTCAAGATCGGATAAGGCCAGCGGGCGAACTCGTGCAAGCCGCCGAGCCGCGCCACGCGCTCGGCGCCGGGCCGCAGCATCAGATGGTAGGTGTTGCCCAGGATGATGTCGGCGCCGACGCCGCGCACCTGGTCCATGTACAT
Organism: Mesorhizobium sp. M1396; assembly: GCF_040317725.1. NCBI lineage: Bacteria > Pseudomonadati > Pseudomonadota > Alphaproteobacteria > Hyphomicrobiales > Phyllobacteriaceae > Mesorhizobium > Mesorhizobium sp. M1396. Next base: position 59,635 of record NZ_JAMYLA010000009.1, read on the forward strand.
GGTCTTGACGGTGCCGCCGGTGCCGACCGGCATGAAGGCCGGCGTGCGGATTGCACCGCGCGGCATGTCGATCACGCCGTGCCGCGCCTTGCCGTCAGTCGCCAGAACCTTGAAGCTGAACGGCTTAGCCATTGAATTCCTTGTCATGGACCGGGGCGTCCGGAGCCTGCTTGTCGAGCGACTGGCGGTAGTGGATGCAGCCACGCATGAATTTTGGCCAAGGCGGCACGGCGATCGCCGGTTCGGTCTTCTCCGGCAAGAGATCCCACAGATCGGGGTGATGCCAGCACAGATCGTGGCCGGTGGCATCGCGATGCTGGCGAATACCGGCGCGCAGTTTTTTCACCTCCGCGATCAGGGCATCGCGGTCCAGGTTCTTGAGATCATCATCCATCGCTCGTCTCCGCTCGATAAAGCAGGCTTGAGTCGCCATAGGAATAGAATCTGTAGCGGTTCTCGATCGCATGCGCATAGGCCGCGCGCATCGTCTCGAGGCCGCTGAAGGCTGAAACCAGCATGAACAGCGTCGAGCGCGGCAGATGGAAATTGGTCATCAGCATGTCGGCGGTGCGAAAGCGATAGCCGGGCGTGATGAAGATGTCGGTTGGGCCGGACCAGGCAACCAGGGTGCCGTCCTCGCGCGCGGCACTTTCCAGCAGGCGCAGCGAGGTCGTGCCGACGGTGACGATGCGTCCGCCCCTCGCCTTCACCGCGTTCAACGCGTCCGCGGTTTCCGCGCTGACCGAACCGGTCTCGGCATGCATCTTGTGGTCGGTGGTGTCATCCGCCTTCACTGGCAGGAACGTACCGGCGCCGACATGCAAGGTGACGAAGCGGCGTTCGATGCCCTTGGCGTCAAGCGCTGCAAAAAGCTCCGGCGTGAAATGCAGGCCCGCTGTCGGTGCCGCGACGGCGCCTTCCTCGCGGGCATAGATGGTCTGGTAGTCGGCCCGGTCGCGTTCGTCGTCGTCGCGCTTCGAGGCGATATAGGGCGGCAGCGGAATGTGGCCGACCGCGTGCAGTGCCTCGTCGAGGAAAGGCCCTGACAGGTCGAAGCCAAGCAGCGCCTCACCGCCCTCGCCTTTCTCGATCACGGTTGCGTCAAGCTGGCCGAGGAAACACGAATTGCCGTCATGGCCGAAATGGATGCGATCGCCGGCGGCAATGCGCTTGCCCGGCCGCATGAAGGCCAGCCAGCGGTCCGGTGCCATGCGCATATGCAGCGTGGCCTCGACCTGAGCCTGTGCCTCGCCGCGCCGCCTGAAGCCTTTGAGCTGCGCCGGAATGACCTTGGTGTCGTTGAACACCAGCACGTCACCGGCCCTGAGCAAGGATGGCAGGTCGCCAACCCTGCGGTCGTCGAGCCCTTCGCCCGGTTTGATCACCAGCATCTTGGCGCTGTCGCGCGGCTCCGCCGGACGAAGCGCGATGCACTCCTCCGGCAAATCGAAATCAAAGAGGTCGACGCGCATCAGTAGAGCCGGACGAGCAGCGCTCCGGCCAGCAGCAGCACCGCGCCGGCAACGCGGCCGAGCGAGATTTCACGCACCGCGACGCCGAGGAAGCCGACGCGGTCGATGAGCATGCCGGCCAGCAACTGGCCGGCCACCAGAAACGCCATCAGCGCGGCGGCGCCGATGCGCGGCGTCAGGATCGTCGACAACGTCACATAGAAGCCGCCGAGCATTCCGCCCGCGACGAACAGCCAGGGCGCCGGCGCTTTCCAGTCGAGCGAGATGCCCTGCAGCTTCACCACCGCGACGGAGATGACGCCCAGCACGATCGCGCCCGACAGGAACGAAAACGCCGCCGCCGCGACCGGAAGACCGAGATCGCGCGCCAATTGCGAATTGATTGGTGCCTGAATGGCAATGAAAGCGCCGGACAGGATGCCGAGAAGCGACCAGACGACGCCCATCATTGTCGTTTACCCTTACTTGACGTCGGCCGCGACCTTCAGCGACACGATCTTGTCGGGATCCTGCACCGGCTCGCCGCGCTTGATCTTGTCGACATTGTCCATGCCTTCGATGACCTGGCCCCAGACCGTGTACTGGCGGTTGAGGAAGGCGGCATCGTCGAAGCAGATGAAGAACTGTGAATTGGCCGAGTTCGGATTCTGCGAACGGGCCATCGAGCAGGTTCCGCGGCCATGGTTGGCGTTGGAGAATTCGGCCTTCAGGTCCGGCTTTTCCGAGCCGCCCATGCCAGCCCGGGACGGCGCAAATGTGGGCTTGCTGGAATTGCCGAACTTGACGTCACCGGTCTGCGCCATGAAGCCCTCGATGACGCGGTGGAAAACCACGCCGTCATAGGCGCCTTCGCGGGCCAGTTCCTTGATGCGGGCGACATGGCCGGGCGCCAGGTCGGGGAAAAGTTCTATGACCACCTTGCCCTTGGTCGTTTCCATGATGAGCGCGTTCTCGCGGTCCTTGATTTCGGCCATGTCAGATATCCTTTTGAGAAAACAGAGTTATTTGACAACTTTACTTGTCTGCGGCGATGCGCACTTTGATCATCCGGTCTGGATCGGTGACCGTGCCGTTGTCCGCCTGGTCGCCCTTCTTGATGTGATCCACCAACTCCATGCCGCTGACGACATTGCCGACGATGGTGTACTGGCCATCGAGCGGCGGCGCCGGCGCGAACATGATGAAGAACTGCGAATTGGCGGAGTTGGGGTCCTGCGAGCGGGCCATGCCGACCACGCCGCGCTTATAGCGTTCGGTCTGCGAGAATTCGGCCGGCAGGTCGGGCAGATCGGAACCGCCGGTGCCGACGGCCTCGGCGCTGAAACCCTTCTTCATGTTGCCGAACTTGACGTCGCCGGTCTGCGCCATGAAGCCGTCGATGACGCGGTGGAAGGCGACATTGTCATAGGCGCCCTGGCGCACCAGAGTCTTGATCTGGGCGACATGCTTGGGCGCGAGGTCGGGCCTCAGCGCAATGGTGACGTCGCCGTCCTTCAGCGTGATGATCATGGTGTTTTCCGGCTCGGCGGCAAAAGCCGAGACCGATGCGGTCACAAGACCGGCAAGCACGACGAGGAACGAGGCGAGCTTTTTCAGCTGCATGGTTTTCTCCGAGAACTTATTTTGCGAATTTGGCGGTGAGCGCACCGGCAACCGCCGCCGGCACGAAGGGGCGGATGTCGCCTCCCATCGAGGCAATCTGGCGGACAAGTGTGGCGGTAATGGTGCGCACGGAGGGGCTGGCGGGCAGAAAAACCGTCTGCAGTTCAGGCGCCATGGTCTCGTTCATGCCGGCCATCTGCATCTCGTAGTCGAGGTCGGTGCCGTCGCGCAGGCCGCGGATCATGATCGAGGCGCCTTGCTTCCTGGCCGCGTCGATGACCAGACCGTCGAAGGCGACGACCTTGATGCGGGCACCTTCACGCCCGAATTCCGCTTTCGTAGCGATCTCGATCAATTGCACCCGCTCCTCGAAGGAAAACAGCGGCTGTTTGCCTGGGTGGATGCCGATCGCCGCATAAACGATGTCGGCCACGGCCAGCGACGCCTTCAGCACGTCGAGATGGCCGTTGGTCAGCGGGTCGAAGGAGCCGGCATAGAGGGCGATGCGTTCAGTCATGGCAGGTGCTTCTAATGCATGATCCCAAAAAGTGGAAACCGGTTTTTGGAAAAGATCATGCTCAAATGAAAGCTAGAGCCTGTTCCATCTTCCGTCCATCAAGATGGAACAGGCTCTAGCGAGCCTCTCTCGCAAAGGCAAATCCGATCGGGGTGCCGGCCGTGAACCTTTTCCGGCGCATGAACGACAGATGAACACGCTAATCACGAAGCCTTCACGCAGCGTTCACTAGGTTGCAGCTTAATAAGATGAAACCAAAATCCCATCTATCCGTTGTTAGGCGCAGGAGAACACGCACATGCTGATCTACATGCTCGCCACCGCAATGACCGTCGCCATGCTGATCGCCACCGTATTTGGGCTGCATCGGGAGGCACAACGCATTCGCGCCAAGGCCAACACCAAGCGCTTCGAAGGCTTCGGCCCCCGCAAGCCCTATAGTCACTACTAAGTCAGTCTGAACCTGCCGCCGCGCCGGCTGATGGCCGGCGTTGCCATGTCAAAACCTGGATGCCGTGCTTACTCCGCACCCTCCGGACCGGCGTCAGCCGCCGGAGCGGCTTCAGCACCGCCCTCGACGGTCTCTTCGCTTTCTTCGTCCGATTGCGGTTCCGAGATCCGCTCGACCGAAACCACCTTTTCACCTTCAGCCGTGTTGAAGATGGTCACGCCCTTGGTGGCGCGGCTGGCGAAACGGATGCCGTTGACCGGCACCCGGATGACAGTGCCGCCATCCGACACCAGCATGATCTGGTCGTCATTGCCGACCGGGAACGTCGCCACCAGCCGGCCGATCTCGGCCACCTTCGACACGTCGGTGGCGCGAATGCCCTTGCCGCCGCGCCCGGTCAGGCGAAAATCGTAGGACGACGAGCGCTTGCCGTAGCCATATTCGGTCACCGTCAGCACGTACTGCTCATGTGCCTTGAGGAATTCGTAGCGTTCGTCGGAAAGCTCCGTCTCCTCGCCGACCTCTTCATTGGTCAGCGCGATCTCTTCCTCTTCGCCGGCAGCGATCCCGGCGGCAAGCCGCCGTTCGGCCGCCGCCCGCTTGAGATAGGCCGCGCGCTCGGCTGGCGGCGCATCGACATTCTCGATCACCGACATCGAGATGATGCGGTCGGTCTCGGCCATGGTTATGCCGCGCACGCCGACAGAATTGCGGCTCTGGAAGACGCGTACGTCGCCGACCGAGAAGCGGATGCACTGACCTGAACTGGCGGTCAGGAGCACGTCGTCATTGTCGGTGCAGGTCTCGACGCCGAGGATCTCGTCGCCTTCTTCCTCCAGCTTCATGGCGATCTTGCCGTTGCGGTTGACCTGGACGAAGTCGGACAGCTTGTTGCGGCGCACGGTGCCGCGCGTGGTGGCGAACATCACGTCGAGCTCGCCCCAGCTGGTCTCGTCCTCGGGCAGCGGCATGATGGTGGTGATGCGCTCGCCCTGCTCCAGCGGCAGCATGTTGATCAGCGCCTTGCCGCGTGACTGCGGATTGCCGATCGGCAGCCGCCAGACCTTTTCCTTGTAGACGATGCCGCGCGAGGAGAAGAACAGCACCGGCGTATGCGTGTTGGCCACGAACAGCCGGGTGACGAAATCCTCTTCCTTGGTCGACATGCCGGAGCGGCCCTTGCCGCCGCGGCGCTGCGCCCGGTAGAGCGACAGCGGCACGCGCTTGATGTAGCCGGAATGGCTCACCGTCACGACCATGTCCTCGCGCTGGATCAGGTCCTCGTCTTCCATGTCCGAACCGCCTTCGGAGAGCTCGGTGCGGCGCGGCGTGCCGAACTCGTCGCGCACGGCGGCAAGCTCGTCCTTGACGATCTGCTGGACACGCGCACGGGAAGACAAAATGTCCAGATAATCAATGATTTCGGCGCCGATCGTGTTCAACTCGTCGGCGATTTCGTCGCGGCCGAGCGCGGTCAGGCGCTGCAGGCGCAGTTCGAGGATGGCGCGCGCCTGCTCCTCGGACAGGTTGTAGGTGCCGTCCTCGTTGATGCGATGGCGCGGATCGTCGATCAACAGGATCAGCGATTCGACATCGCCGGATGGCCAGCGCCGCTCCATCAACTGCTCGCGCGCCGTCTGCGGATCCGGCGCGGTGCGGATCAGCTTGATGACCTCGTCGATGTTGGCGACGGCTATGGCGAGACCGACCAGCACATGGGCACGGTCGCGCGCCTTGCGCAGCAGGAATTTCGTCCGCCGGGTGATCACCTCCTCGCGGAAGGCGACGAACGCCTTCAGCATGTCGGTCAGGTTCATCACCTCCGGCTTGCCGCCGTTCAGCGCCACCATATTGGCGCCGAAAGAGGTCTGTAGCGGTGTAAAGCGATAAAGCTGATTGAGGATGACGTCGGCGACTGCGTCGCGCTTCAGCTCGATGACGACGCGGTAGCCCTGGCGGTCGCTCTCGTCGCGGATGTCGGAAATGCCCTCGATGCGCTTGTCGCGCACCAGCTCGGCCATCTTCTCGATCATCGACGATTTGTTCACCTGGTAGGGAACTTCGGTGATGATGATCGACTCTCGGTCATTGCCGCGCTGTTCGATGTTGACCTTGCCGCGCATGACAATAGAGCCGCGGCCGGTCGAGTAGGCGCTGTAGATGCCGGAACGGCCAAGCACGATGCCGCCGGTCGGGAAATCCGGTCCCGGAATGATCTCCATCAGCGCAGGCAGGTCGATCGCCGGATTGTCGATGAGGGCGATCGCGCCGTTGCAGATTTCGCTGAGATTGTGCGGCGGGATGTTGGTCGCCATGCCAACGGCGATGCCGCCCGAGCCATTGACCAGAAGGTTGGGGAACCGTGCCGGCAAAACCTTGGGTTCACTGCCCGACGCATCATAAGTGTCTTGGAAATCGACGGTATCCTTGTCGATATCCTCCAAGAGCTCGTGCGCGACCTTGGTCAGCCGCGCTTCCGTGTAGCGCATCGCCGCCGGCGGATCGCCGTCGATGGAGCCGAAATTGCCCTGTCCGTCGATCAGCGGCACGCGCAGCGACCAGTCCTGCGCCATGCGCACCAAGGCGTCATAGATGGAAGCGTCGCCATGCGGATGGTATTTACCCATCACGTCGGCGACCGGACGCGCCGATTTCACATATTTGCGGTTCCAGTGGTAGCCGCTCTCATGGGCGGCGAAGAGAATGCGGCGATGCACCGGCTTCAGGCCGTCGCGCACGTCGGGCAGCGCACGGCTGACGATCACGCTCATGGCGTAATCAAGATAGGAGCGCTGCATCTCTTCGACGATGGATATCGGCTCGATGCCGGTGGGGCCGCCGTCGGCGCCGCGCGGTGTTTTCTGGTCGGTCAAATCGGATCACAATCTAATCAGGAATCACTCGGTGCTTATATAGGAAGCAAGGCTGAAACTCCAACATGCCAGGCACTTTTCCAGTGTCATTTTTGATGGTAATTTCAAAAGGATACCACTGATTGCGACGATATGGCCAAGGCGGTTTCGCCGCCTTCGACGCAAAAGCCCGTAATGGACGTTTTTCCCTGAACGAAAGCCGCGAGTGCGATGGATCGGACCCTGTTGCCGCCCTTGCGAGCACCTGAACCGATTCACGCGACGCGAACGCCCATCGCGCCACGGCGGGCGCGATATTGGCCCGGCGTTTCGCCCATGATACGCCGAAACCGGCGGTTGAATGTCGACAGATCGTTGAAGCCGGCCTCGAAGGCGATCGCCGAGACCGCCTCATCCGACATGTGCAGTCGCACCGCTGCCCTGTGCAGCCGCGTCTTGAGCAGGAATTGATAGGGGGTCATGCCCGCGACCTGCCGGAAGATGCGCAGGAAATGATACGGACTGGTCGCAGTTTCATCCGCAAGAGCTGAAAGCGGGACTGGCCCGTCGGCATCCAGCTCTATCCGCCGCACGGCCTCGGCAACCCGCTTCTGGTCGCGACGGCTCGGCGCGCGCCTGACATGCGTCGGGCTGGAGACCGTTGCCACGGCGGCACCCGCAATGCGCAGCCCGAGTTCCTCGAAGGCGTCGATGTCGGCCGTCTCGCGAGCGGTTTCCGCCTCGGCGAGCAAGGACGCCAAGGCCGGCAAAGGTGGCAGGCGTGGCACCTCAAAGGCCAGCTTCCTGGCGCCCGGCACGCCAGCCACGATCCTTTCCATGTAGGACGGCCCGAAATGAAACGACAGGCAACGGTCGCCGCTGCCATGTTCATGCCCGCATTCGTAACATGTGCCGGGATTGCCGAGCAGGAGGGCGCCGGGCGCCAGCATCGCCGTGCCTTGTTGCGCGCGGTAGCGGAACGTGCCGTTGGTGACGGCGGCGACGCAGAAATCCTGATGTGCTTCCTCGAACGGCCGGTCGCCGGCGCCGGCCGTGCAGATCACATCCGTCACGTGCCAGCCGGGGCCGGATGCAAGCGTATGCATTGTCGCTGTCATGGCCGAAATATAGCAATTTTTCCCAAGCCCAGAACCCTGTCACCGCCTACCCTTCTCGGTCTCCTGACAAGAAGAGAGCTGAATCATGTTCGACCAATCCTCGTTTGCCGAAGCCTTGCACAGTTCCGGACCAGCAGAAGGGCTTGCCGAAAAACTGAACCTTTACGGCCGATTCGTCGGCGCCTGGATGTTCGATGCCTCGCGCCATCTCGAGGACGGCACGGTGCTGACCGGGCGTGGCGAGGTGCATTTCGGCTGGGTGCTGGAGGGCCGGGCGATCCAGGACGTCTGGATCCTGCCCGCGCGTGATGCCGGCCCCTCGCCCTCGCTCGGCACCTGGACCTTCTACGGCACGACACTGCGTGTCTATGATCCCGGCGCGGATGCCTGGCACATCTTCTGGAGCGATCCGCGCAACCAGTATTTCAGCCGCCAGCTCGGCCGCGCCGAGGGCGACACGATCGTGCAAGTCGGCGCCGATGGCACCGGGTCCTCGGTGCGCTGGAGTTTTTCGCGCATCACCGAAAATTCCTTCCGCTGGCTCGGCGAGCGTTCGCACGATAATGGCGCGACATGGCGGCTGGAAGTCGAGTTCCTGGCACAGCGGGCGGTTCGATGATCGAGGAATGCAGCCGCTCGAAATGAAAGCCTCGCGAACCTTCGCGCTCATGCTTTCAAAAGTTGAATGCCCGAAACTGTTCCCACCGACCGGGCTTTGCTCTACCAATGCCATGGTACGGGCCCTGCCCGGCGGGAGGGGTCAGAGATGCCGAGCTTCGACAGCCTGTTCAACGCCTTCGTCACCATTCTCGTGACCATCGATCCGCCCGGGCTGGCGCCGCTGTTCCTCGCCGTGACACGAGGCATGAACCGCGACGAGCGCCAGCAGGTGTCCGTCCGCGCCTCGATCATCGGCTTCCTGGTGATGGCGCTGTTTGCGGTTGCCGGCGCCTCGATCCTGTCGGTGTTCGGCATCACATTGCCGGCCTTCCGCGTCGCCGGTGGCTTCCTGCTGTTCTTCATCGCCTTCGAAATGGTGTTCGAGCGCCGGCAGGACCGCAAGGAGAAGATCGGCGACGTCGCCATCACCAAGGACATGATCCACAACATCGCTGCCTTCCCGCTGGCGATCCCGCTGATCGCCGGGCCCGGCGCGATTTCGGCGACGGTGCTGCTCTCCGGTTCCTTTCAGGGATTTGCCGCGCAGGCGGCCCTGGTCGGCATCATCTTCGCCTGCCTCGCCATCACCTATCTGGTGTTCGTGCTGTCGGAACGCATCGACCGCATCCTCGGCCAGACCGGGCGCTCGATCCTGACCCGGCTGCTCGGCGTTATCCTGGCGGCACTGGCCGTGCAGTTCGTCGCCGACGGCATCAAGGCGCTGATGGCGGGGTGAACGGCAGTGCCTACTGCCTTCCGCCTAATTCACGGCCGCATCGATCACTTCGAAGTCGTGAGTGATCGCAGCGGTCTTGGCCAGCATCGCCGAAGCCGAGCAATATTTTTCGATCGAAAGGTCGATTGCCCGCTTGACCTTGTCGCTGGACAGCGCCCGGCCCTTGACCACGAAATGCATGTGGATGCGCGTGAACACTTTTGGCTCGGTTTCCGCCCGGTCGGCGTCGAGTTCGACCACGCAATCCTCGACCGCTTCGCGGCCCTTTTCTAGAATATGGACGACATCATAGGCCGAACAGCCGCCGGTCCCGATCAGCACCAGTTCCATCGGGCTCGGGCCCGGCGTCTTGCCTTCCGGTCCGGGCGCGGTTCCGAACACGACCTTGTGGCCACTGCCGGACTCACCGACGAAGGTGCGCTCCTCGACCCACTTTACGCGTGCTTTCACCTGACATTTCCTTCCAATTTTGCGGTCATCCGCCTCTAAAACCGAAGAGGATCACGGCCCGGCTCGCGCGACGCCAAAGACGACGTCGTGCACGACCCTGCCCGGCAACAGCGTGAAGATGCCGGCGCCGGCCAATGCAAAGACATACAGCGCGATCATCGCCTTGCGATCCTGGCGATGCAGTGATTGTGAGCATGCCACAGCGGCACGGTGACCAGCACCAGGATCGACAGGAAATGGATCGGACTGAGGGGCCGATGAGCCGGATCTGATGAATCCAGAAACTCGAGTCGGCGATGACCAGCATCAGCGCGGCCCACACATAGCCCGCGATGCGATGGCTCGGCGTTCCCTTCGGCAATGCCAACTGCGTTGGCCCTATCGCCAGTGCGGCGAAGGCCGCAAAGGCATGCCAGGGTATAGGAGAGGGTGCGGCAAGCAGCGGGTCCTGCGACATTGTCCCCTCTCCGGTGACTGCCCCTCAATACGATCGATTGTCCTCAGAACGGGATTTCGTCGTCCAGTTCGCGCGACGAACCGCCACCGCCGCCACTCTTGGCACCACCGCCGCCGCCGCGATTGAAGCCTTCGCTCGGGCTGGACTGGCCGAAATCGGAACCACGGCTGCTGCCACCGGCATTGCCTCCGATCTGGCCGCCCTCACCCTGTCCGCGTGCGTCGAGCATCTGCAGCTCGCCCCGGAATTTCTGCAGCACGACTTCCGTCGTGTACTTGTCGGCGCCGGTCTGGTCCTGCCATTTGCGCGTCTGCAGCTGGCCCTCGACATAGACCTTCATGCCCTTCTTCAGATACTGCTCCGCCACCTTGGCGATGCCCTCATTGAAGATGACGACGTTGTGCCACTCGGTTTTTTCCTTGCGCTCGCCGGAATTCTTGTCGCGCCAGCTTTCCGACGTCGCGATGCGGATGTTGACGACCGGCTCGCCCGAGTTCAGGCGGCGGATTTCAGGGTCCGCACCGAGATTACCGACCAGAATGACCTTGTTGACGCTACCCGCCATGATATTTCTCCGCTCATCCAAAACCAATTTTTGTCGCAGCACCTTACAGGCTGCGGGCGTCGGCCGCCTGCTAAGGCTGGCTTTTCCCACAAGGTTTTTGTTCCCTTTTCGTTCTTATCCGCACTGCCGCTTATTGTCAAGGAATGGCAGCATCGCCGGAGCCCACATATGGGTTTGAAAAGAACGCTTGCCAAATCGATAAGTATCCACTTATGCTTTTGTCATGATCGAAGCAGAGATTTTCCGGGCCCTGGCCGACCCGACGCGCCGCGCCGTCTTTGAGCGGCTCGCCGCTGGTGAAATGACGGTATCGGAATTGCGCACCGGCATGATGGTGTCGCAACCGGCGGTGTCACAGCATCTGGCGGTGCTGCGCGGCGCCGGCCTGGTGGTCGAGCGACGTGCCGGCCGCAATGCTTTTTACCGCGCCGATCCGCAGGGGCTCGCCCCCTTGCTCTCCTGGATCGAACGCTACCGGACCTTCTGGCCGGAACGCATCGAAAGATTGAAGGCGGTTTTGAAGGACATGGACCAATGACGAACGTTCGATCGATGAAAGCCGACCAAAACCATCGCGAGATCTCTCCCGATGCGATCGAGTTCGAGTACGACCTTGCCGAGCCGCCGGAAAAGGTGTGGCGGGCCCTGACCGTGCCGGAGCTGCTCGCCGCATGGATGATGCCGAACGACATCAGGCCGGAGACCGGCAATCGTTTTGCCTTCGTCGGGCCGGATGCAGCGATCGAATGCGAAATCCTCGACGCCGAGCCGGAGAAGCTGCTGCGCTATTCCTGGCGGGAGCAGCCAGGCGACGCCGCGCGGCAGGATCGCCTCGACGGCCCGTTGGACAGCATTGTCACCTTCACACTTGCCCGAACCGTTTCCGGCGGCACCCATCTGCGCATCGTCCATGACGGCTTCGCCCGCAAGGCAATGCCCGCTGTCGCCATGGCGTGCGCTAGCTGCCGGCTTTCGCTCGACGCCAACGGTACACGCAAGCCGATCGCCGCAAACACGCTTCGCCGCTTGCTGCGCGCAGCCTGAACAAGGACAATGGAGAGAAGATCATGAGCGGTGTTGCCAGTCTGGTGCCGATGGTAATCGAGCAATCGAGCCGCGGCGAACGCGCCTTCGACATTTTCTCGCGGCTGCTGCGCGAGCGCATCGTCTTCATCAATGGCGAGATCAACGACGACATCTCGGCGCTGGTCTGCGCGCAGTTGCTGTCGCTGGAATCGGACAATCCCGACAAGGAGATCTCGCTCTATATCAACTCGCCGGGCGGCGTGGTGACCAGCGGCTTCGCCATCTACGACACGATGCAATACATCAGCTGCCCGGTGTCGACCGTGTGCATGGGCTTTGCCGCCTCGATGGGTTCTTTCCTGCTGATGGCGGGCACACCGGGGCGTCGTATCTCGCTGCCGAACGCCACCATCCTGCTGCATCAGCCGCTGGGCGGGTTCCAGGGCCAAGCCTCCGACATCCAGCGCCATGCCGAGCGCATCGTCCAGACGAAACGGCACATGGCCGGGCTCTATGCGCAGCATTGCGGACGCACCTATGAGGAGGTCGAACGCACGCTGGACCGCGACCACTTCATGACCGCCCGCGAGGCCCAGACCTGGGGCATCGTCGACCACGTTTTCGACACGCGAAAAAAGGCGGCATAAAGCCAGGCCCGGCTTCCTGCCGGCTTTCGAAGATTTGATGATGCCGGTCTGGTCCCATCGGGGGCAGGCCACTATAGTCCTGGGATGATCGACACTCATCCACCCAGAACATTGCACCGTGTCATCGCCGTTGTAGCGCTCGTGTGCCTTTCGAGCGGCACGGCCTTCGCCGGCGACAGCTCGGCGCAGGCGCAAAAAGGCGCCCTGCCCGGCGTGGCCGGCGACTATCGCATCGCCAAGCCGGCTCCCGAACCCGACGATGCATATCCCGGCAACGGCAACGGCCAGTTCAAGATCGGCGATACGGATGTCAGGATTTCCGGCAGCATCACCGTCGATCTCGGAGCCGGCTCAATCGGGCAGCCCCGCCACCGATAGTGGTGCCGGCGTGCTGCGCTGGCATATCGCCAACAAGACATCCGCACATAAAACGGCCCCGCCGTGCTTTGCGCAAACGGACGGGGCCTTTTTGGATCTAAAATCCAACTTCTACCGGGGGCGTACTGCCGGCACTAGATTTCGGATGCAACGCGGCGTCAGCCGACGATCCGACTGCAGTCTCTGATTTTTACGGGGTATGGCAGGTCACGGTTTGTCGGGTGGCGCAAACGCTAAACCCTGGCACTTATGCCTGCCGCCGCTCCAGTAACGACTGGAACCCTGTGGGACGATCCGGTGGCGTCATAGCTCCGCTCCTTTTTGTCCATTGCGACGTTGTCGTCCGAAGCACAAATCGCTAATGCCTGCGGCGTCTCGCAGGCCGCCTCTGGGCGGCGAGACCATCGAAAGACGGCCGGCTTCGTTGACTGCCGAAGCTTGCCTCCAGGAGCCGGCGCCCGTCAAGCTTCAATAGCCGGTTACCGAAAAATGTGATCGTCGGGAGGTTACGTGCAAGTCAGTTTTTGCACAGCTTTGTCAGGAGCGTGTTCGGTCTTTGTTCTTTCTACTTGCCCGTTCACGCGAAAGACGCTTAAACGGCTTTTGTCGGGAATTGTGGCGTCTCTCGACGTGGCGGCAAAACTACCTACATAGGGGATGGCTGGGAAAACCCGCCATTCCAGGAAATTCCAGATTCTGAGGCGGCGACCGGCGATGGCCGACCATAAATATCTTTCCATTCGCGGGGCGCGCGAACACAATCTGAAGAATGTCGATCTCGACCTGCCGCGTGACAGCCTGATTGTCATGACCGGCCTGTCGGGTTCCGGCAAGTCGTCGCTTGCCTTCGACACCATCTATGCCGAAGGCCAGCGCCGCTATGTCGAAAGCCTTTCGGCCTACGCCCGGCAATTCCTCGAAATGATGCAGAAGCCTGACGTCGACCAGATCGACGGCCTGTCGCCTGCCATCTCGATCGAGCAGAAGACCACCTCGAAGAACCCGCGTTCGACGGTCGGCACCGTCACCGAGATCTACGACTATATGCGCCTGTTGTTCGCGCGCGTCGGCATCCCCTATTCGCCGGCCACCGGCCTGCCGATCGAGAGTCAGACGGTTTCGCAGATGGTCGACCGCGTGCTGGCGGTCGAGGAAGGCACGCGCCTGTTCATCCTGGCGCCGATGGTGCGCGGCCGCAAAGGCGAGTACCGCAAGGAACTGCTGGAACTGCAGAAGAAGGGCTTTCAACGCGTCAAGGTCGACGGCGTCTTCTACGAGATCGCCGACGTGCCGGCGCTGGACAAGAAGTACAAGCACGACCTCGACGTCGTCGTCGACCGCATCGTCGTGCGCGGCGATCTGGCGACGCGGCTCGCCGACTCCATCGAAACGGCGCTGAAGCTGGCCGATGGGTTGGCGGTAGCCGAATTCGCCGACAAGCCGCTCGACTCCAGCCAGACCGGCGAGGATTCGGTCAACAAGTCGAAGAACGAGACGCATGAGCGCATCCTGTTCTCGGAAAAATTTGCTTGCCCGGTCTCCGGCTTCACCATTCCGGAAATCGAACCGCGCCTGTTCTCGTTCAACAACCCGTTCGGTGCCTGCCCGACCTGCGACGGTCTCGGCAGCCAGCGTGCCATCGATGGCAATCTGATCGTGCCGGACGAAAACATCTCGCTGCGCGACGGCGCCGTCAGCCCGTGGGCTAAGTCGACCTCGCCCTATTATACACAGACGCTGGAGGCGCTGGGCAAGGCTTATGGCTTCAAGCTTGGCGACAAGTTCAGGGATCTGACCGAAGAGGCAAAGGAAGCCATCCTGCGCGGCACCGGCGAGCGCGAGATCACCTTCCAGTATGATGACGGCCTGCGCTCCTACAAGACCACGAAAACCTTCGAAGGCGTCATCCCCAATCTCGAGCGCCGCTGGAAGGAGACCGAATCCGCCTGGATGCGCGAGGAGATCGAGCGCTTCATGTCGGCCACGCCCTGCCCGGTCTGCAAGGGCTACCGCCTGAAGCCCGAGTCGCTTGCGGTGAAGATCGCCGGCAGGCACATCGGCGAAGTCACCGAACTTTCGATCCGCAAGGCCGACCAGTGGTTCACCGACCTGCCCGCGTCGCTCAACGACAAGCAGAACGAGATCGCGGTGCGCGTGCTCAAGGAGATCCGCGAGCGGCTGCGCTTCCTCAACGATGTCGGGCTCGACTATCTCACTTTGTCGCGCAATTCCGGCACGCTGTCGGGCGGCGAGAGCCAGCGCATCCGGCTGGCGTCGCAGATCGGCTCCGGCCTCACCGGCGTGCTCTATGTGCTGGACGAGCCGTCGATCGGTCTGCATCAGCGCGACAATGCGCGCCTGCTCGATACGCTCAAGCACCTGCGCGACATCGGCAACACGGTGATCGTCGTCGAGCATGACGAGGACGCCATCCTGCATGCAGACTATGTCGTCGACATGGGCCCGGCCGCCGGCATCCACGGCGGCGAGATCATTGCCCAGGGCACGCCGCAGCAAGTCATGGCCAACCCCAATTCGATCACCGGCAAATATTTGTCGGGCGCGCTCGAAGTGGCGACGCCCGGCGTGCGCCGCGAGGCGAAGAAAAACCGGCGCCTCAAAATCGTCGGCGCGCGCGGCAACAATCTGAAGAACGTCACCGCCGAAATCCCCCTCGGCACCTTCACCGCCGTCACCGGCGTGTCGGGCGGAGGCAAGTCGACCTTCCTGATCGAGACGCTGTTCAAGGCCGCCTCGCGCCGCATCATGGGCTCGCGCGAGCACCCGGCCGATCATGATCGCATCGAGGGCCTCGAATTCCTCGACAAGGTCATCGACATCGACCAGTCGCCGATCGGCAGGACCCCGCGCTCCAACCCGGCCACCTATACCGGCGCCTTCACGCCGATCCGCGACTGGTTCGCGGGCCTTCCCGAGGCCAAGGCGCGTGGCTATCAGCCCGGCCGCTTCTCGTTCAACGTCAAGGGCGGGCGCTGCGAAGCCTGTCAGGGCGACGGTGTCATCAAGATCGAGATGCACTTCCTGCCCGACGTCTACGTCACCTGCGACGTCTGTCACGGCAAGCGCTACAACAGAGAGACGCTCGATGTCCTGTTCAAGGGCAAGTCGATCGCCGACGTGCTCGACATGACCGTCGAGGAAGGCGTCGACTTCTTCGCCGCAGTGCCCGGTGTGCGCGACAAGCTCGATACGCTGAAACAGGTCGGCCTCGGCTACATCCATATCGGCCAGCAGGCGACGACGCTGTCGGGCGGCGAGGCGCAGCGCATCAAGCTCGCCAAGGAGCTGTCGCGCAAGGCGACCGGCAAGACGCTCTACATCCTGGACGAGCCGACCACCGGCCTGCACTTCCACGACGTCGCCAAGCTCCTGGAAGTGCTGCACGAGCTGGTCGACCAGGGCAACACGGTGGTGGTCATCGAGCACAATCTCGAAGTCATCAAGACCGCCGACTGGGTGCTCGACCTCGGCCCAGAAGGTGGCGACGGCGGCGGCGAGTTGGTGGCCTCCGGCACGCCGGAAGCGATCGTGCGCGAAAAGCGCAGCTACACCGGCCAGTTCCTCAAGGAGCTCCTGGAGCGACGCCCCGGAGGCAAGCGCGAAGCGGCGGAGTGATGATCCGGCCGGTTGGCGCCTGGAGAGCTTTTTGAATGACAATCCGAAGAGCGCTTGCCGGTGATCTCCAAACTGTCGTGTCGCTAACCGAAGCCGCCTATGCACCCTACAGCGCCCTGTTCGGGGCACCGCCGATTCCGGTCACCGAGGACTATGCGCCGCGCATCGCGCGTGGCGAGGTCTGGCTTCTGGAGAGCGGCGGCGAGATGGCCGGAGCGCTCACCGTGGAGCGGCATGACGATCATGCGATGATCTTTTCCGTCGCGGTTGCCCCGGCCTTTCAAGGCAAAGGCCTCGGCATCGCCCTGCTCAAACACGCCGACGAGCAGACGCGCCTGTGGCGCCTGCCCGAGGTGCGGCTCTACACCAACGCCAGGATGGAGCGGAACATCGCGCTCTATCTGGCCTATGGTTTCCATGAAACGGGGCGCCGGCCCAATCCCTACCGGCCAGGATGGGTGCTCGTCGACATGGCAAAACCAGTCGGTGAAACGGCCTGATCTTCTGAACTCGGCCAGATTTCTTCACTTGGGAGGATGACAATGAGCACATCGGGAACAATCCGCGCCGGCATGGGCGGCTGGACCTTCGAGCCCTGGGACACGTCCTTCTATCCCGACAAGCTGTCGAAGGCCAAACAGTTGCAATACGCCACCCGGCAGGTGCCGACCATCGAGGTCAATGGCACCTATTATTCCAGCTTCAAGGAGCCGACCTTCGTCAAATGGGCAAGCGAGGCGCCGGACGGTTTCGTCTATGCGCTGAAGGGCAACCGCTTCGTCACCAACCGCCGCGTGCTTGGCGAGGCCGGCGAATCGATGATGCGCTTCCTCGGCTCGGGTGTGGCGGCACTCGGCGAAAAGCTCGGGCCGATCCTGTGGCAGTTCGCGCCGACGAAAAAGTTCGATCCGGACGATTTCGAAGCTTTTTTGAAACTGCTGCCGGAAAAGCAGGACGGCGTCGCGCTGCGCCACGCGGTCGAAGTGCGCAACGACAGTTTTGTCGTGCCGGAATTCGCGGCGCTGGCGCGCAAGTATAAGGTGGCGATCGTCTATGCCGACCATGCCAAATATCCTGATATCGCCGACGTTACCGGTGATTTCGTCTATGCACGGCTGCAGACCGGCAGTGACGACAATCCCGACTGCTACACGCCAAGGGGTCTCGATGAATGGGCCGCGCGGGCAAAGGTCTGGGCGGCGGGCAAGCAGCCGGCCGACCTGCGGCGTGCCGATCCCGCTACCGATGCACCGGTCCAGCCGCGCGACGTGTTCGTCTACTTCATCACCGAGGGCAAGGTGCGCGCGCCGTTCGGCGCCATGGCGCTGATGAGGCGTGTGAATTAAAGCGGCGGATCTCCACCCGGCGCCTTACTTTGGAACCTGCCCGGCGCTTTGATCGTTCTATGCTCTCAGGCGGCGACGCGTGCGACATCGCCAACGCTTAGCCACCGATCCCGCAAGTCCCTGCAAAGAAGGGCAAGGACAAATGGCTATCATCCTCCTCGGTGCATTGCTTACCGTCGCTGGCGTTGTGTACATGGCAGGCGCCGCCCTTCGGCGCGGACGGCTTAGCGATCCCGCGCCTGTGGTTCCAGATCGCCCGATGCCAAACCTCGCAACACCAGGCCCGACGCTCGAGCCACGCCGGCGGGGGCTCGGTTTCCTCGGCCTGTCACAGAATTGGCCAGGCCTGTTGATGATGGGCATCGGCCTAGCCTTGCTGTTGTTGTCGGCGCTCTTCTGACACGGCGAAATCTCGACATCTTCACTGATATCGTAACCTTATCGATACTTCCTTGCTGCATGAATCCATCTGGGCGCGGAGTTGCCCAGAGCGGGCAAGGAAGAGGGCATGTCACTCGACTACAACTCACTGCTGCTCGCGGTCGGCTTTTCCGCCGCCTGCCTCAGCCTGACGTTGTTCGGCATCTGGCTTACCGCGCGTTCCGAGAAATTCTTGCTGACCTGGGCGGCCAGCGTGCTTCTGGTTGTCGGCGACGTCTTTGCCTACAAAGCCTATATCGACCAGCCCGGACCGATGCTCGGCGTCGCCACGCTCACCCTGCTGCTGTTCGGTTTCTCGACCATGCTCGGCGCCGCCCACCAGTTCACGACAGGCCGCTCTCCGCTGCCGCGTATCGCGCTCGGCGCCAACATCTCGCTGGCCGTGGCCCTGCCGCCGATGGCGCTCGGCTATGACGGACTGGGCTTCATGCTGGAGAATTCCTTTGCCGCGCTGCTGCTCTTCGCCACCGCTCTCGAATACTGGAAGGGCCGCGTCGAATCTCCTGCCCCGATCATCGGGCTCGCCGCGCTCTATTCGATCACCGCCGTATCCTTCGTGCTGTGCGCCATGGTTCTGGCATCGGACGGTAAGCTTGTGCTCGGCCATGCGCCGAGCAACTGGGCTGAGGACCTAAGCCTCGTCATCGTCATCGCCTGCATGACCGGTATCGGTGCTCTTTCGCTGGCGCTCAACCAGGGGCGCCTGGCACACTATCACCGCCGCAATGCGCTGACCGATCCGCTGACCGGCCTTCTCAATCGCCGTGCCTTGTTCGACATGCACGGCGATGCGCCCGTCGGCGCCTTCACGGCCGTGGTGGTGTTCGACCTCGACGGCTTCAAGGCCATCAACGACGAATTCGGCCATGCCGCCGGCGATGAAGTGCTGAGGGTGTTCGCCAGGGACCTCGCCGGCAATCTTCGCCCGGCCGACGTCGCCGCGCGCATGGGCGGCGAGGAATTCGCGCTCGTGCTGAAGCGGACCTTGCCCGAAACGGTGGAAGCCACCGCCGAAGCCATACGGGCAGTTTTTGCCGCGCGTCGCATCGAAACCGAGACCGGCTCGCTGATATGCACGGTTAGTGCCGGTTTTGCCTTCGGCACCAAGGAGGGCCTCAGCTTCGACAAGGTGCTCAGCGCCGCGGACAAGGCGCTCTATGCCGCCAAGCGCGGCGGCCGCAACCGTGTCACCGCCTCGGCATTCCGGCGCGCGGGTTAGACCACGCGCACCGACGCCATGGCTACGACCGGGACGGGCGAATGCGGCTCCTATGCCGCCATGACGATTTCATTGAAAGCATCCAGGTCGACATAGAAGACCTTGGTGATTTCCTCGATCAGGTCGTCGTGGCCGTAGCCTTGGGACTTCAAGATGTTGATGGCGGTGATGATATCGACGCGCTCGGTAAGCCGCCGCTTCTGGTAGTCCTCGACATAACGTTCCATGGCTGTCCCTTGGCCTGTGTGCCCAAACACGTTTGAACGACAGAGATCGCAGGAGGGAAGCTAGGAAGCCTTGCTTGCGTGAACCTTGCCCGGTGCTAGCCGCGCCCTCGATCTGCGATGAACCAGACTGATACGGAAGCGGCCGACTCACAAAAGCCTTGGGGAAAGACTAGCACGCAGCTTGTGGCGCACCAGTGACGCAGAGAGCTCGATCGGAGAAATATTGGCTTGCCAAGGACTTCGGATCGTCAACTGAAGTCCAGCGCCGATTCTACACCGTCAGGAACTTGCGAACGTCCGCCCTGTCGAGATCTTCCGCCGGGCCGGTATGGACGATCAGGCCACGGTCCATGATGTTGACCTCGTCGGCGAGTTCGCGGCAGAAGTCGAGATATTGTTCGACCAAAAGCACGGCGATGCCGGCCTGGTCGCGCAGATAGCGGATGGCACGGCCGATATCCTTGATGATCGACGGCTGAATGCCTTCGGTCGGCTCGTCGAGCACCAGCAACTTCGGCCGCATCACCAGCGCCCTGCCGATGGCGAGCTGCTGCTGCTGGCCGCCGGAAAGGTCGCCGCCACGGCGGCCGAGCATCTGCTTGAGCACCGGGAACAATTCGAAGACATGCGCCGGAATGTTGCGGTCGGCCCGCTTCAGCGGCGCGAAGCCCGATTCGAGATTTTCCCGTACGGTGAGCAGCGGAAAGATCTCCCTGCCCTGCGGCACGAATGCGATGCCCGACCGGGCGCGGTCATACGCCGCGCTCCGGTCGAGCGCCTTCCCCTCGAAGGCAACGCTTCCGCTCGTCAGCCGGTGGTGGCCGACGATCGATCTCATCAAACTGGTCTTGCCGACGCCGTTGCGGCCGAGCACGCAGGTGATCTTGCCCGCGCCTGCCTTCAGCGACACGCCGCGCAGCGCCTGGGCGGCGCCGTAGTGCAATGTGGCATTGGAAACTTCGAGCATGTCAGCGCCTTCTCCAGAACCTGAGAAACGACAGATCGAAGCGATGGAATTGAACCCGCCAGACCATGCTCACCTCCCCAGATAGACTTCGACGACGCGCTCGTCGGCCGACACGAAATCGAGTGTGCCTTCCGACAGCACCGAGCCCTCGTGCAGGCAGGTGACCTTGACGCCCAGCTCGCGCACGAAATGCATGTCATGCTCGACGACGATGACTGAATGATCGCGCGCAATATCTTTGAGCAGGCGCGCGGTTTCCTCGGTCTCCGCATCGGTCATGCCGGCGACTGGCTCATCGACCAGAAGCAGCTTCGGATCCTGCGCCAGCAGCATGCCGATCTCGAGCCACTGCTTTTGTCCATGGCTGAGATTGGCTGCCAGTTCGTTACGCTTGTCGCCAAGCCGGATGATGCCGAGGATGTGGTCGATCTGCCGCGTCTCGGCGGCCGAGCGGCGATGGAACAGCGCCGGAAAGATCGAGCGCGGACCCTTCAGCGCCAGCATCAGGTTTTCCTTGATCGTGTGGCTTTCGAACACGGTCGGTTTCTGGAATTTGCGGCCGATGCCCATCATGGCGATCTCGGCCTCGTCATGCTTGGTGAGATCCACCTCTCCGTCGAAGAAGACCTCGCCCTCGTCGGGTCGCGTCTTGCCGGTGACGATGTCCATCATCGTCGTCTTGCCAGCCCCGTTGGGGCCGATGATGGCCCGCATCTCGCCCTTGTCGAGCACCAGCGACAGCTTGTTGATGGCACGAAAGCCATCGAAGGAAACCGAGACGCCGTCGAGATAGAGGATCGTGTTCGACTTCGACATGGTCGCTCACTCCGCCGGCTGCGGTTCTGGGCTGGTCGAGGACCAGTCGCCGGGCGTTCTCGCCGCGCTGCGAACGATTTTCACTGGCGGCGGAACGACGGCATCGGTGCCCGCTTCCTCGGCAATCGAGGCTGCCCGCAACGCTTTGGCGTTGCCATGCCAGGAATCCCACATGCCGATGATGCCCTGGGGCAGCAAAAGCGTGACGGCGACGAACAGCCCACCCAATGCAAACAGCCAGAATTCCGGCAGCACGCCGGTGAACCAGGATTTGCCGGCATTGACCAGCAGCGCGCCGATGATCGGTCCGACAATGGTGCCGCGTCCGCCGACTGCCGCCCACACCACGACCTCGATCGAATTGGCCGGCTCGAACTCGCCCGGATTGATGATGCCGACCTGCGGCACGTAGAGCGCGCCGGCGATGCCGGCCATGACAGCCGACACGGTAAAGGCGAACAGTTTTACATTCTCCGCCCGCCAGCCGAGGAAGCGCGTGCGGCTCTCGGCGTCGCGCACCGCCATCAGCAGCTTGCCATATTTGGAACCGACGATTGTCCAGGTGACGAAGACGGCGAGCGCGAGCATCACAGCACTGGCCGCGAACAGCGCCGAACGCGTCGCGTCGGCCTGCACGTTGAAGCCGAGAATATCCTTGAAATCGGTCAAGCCGTTGTTGCCGCCGAAACCCATGTCGTTGCGGAAAAACGCAAGCAGCAGCGCGTACGTCATCGCCTGGGTGATGATGGAGAGATAAACGCCGGTGACACGGCTGCGGAAGGCAAACCAGCCGAAGACGAAGGCGAGCAGGCCAGGCACCGCGAGCACCATGATCGCGGCGAACCAGAAATGGTCGAAGCCATACCAGAACCACGGCAATTCCTTGTAGTTCAGGAACACCATGAAATCGGGCAGGATCGGGTTGCCATAGACGCCGCGCGAGCCGATCTGGCGCATCAGATACATGCCCATCGCATAGCCGCCGAGCGCGAAGAAGGCGCCGTGGCCGAGCGAAAGGATGCCGCAATAGCCCCAGACAAGATCGAGCGCCAAGGCGAGCAGCGCGTAGCAGAGATATTTGCCGGTCAGCGCCACGATGTAGGATGGGACGTAGAAGGCGCTGGTGGGAGACACCGCAAGATTGAGCAGCGGCACGATGACCGCCACCGCCAGCAGGATGAGAATCGTGACGGCGATGCGGCGATCCGCGCCCGCGGCGAAGAAGCGTCCTGACATCATGCTTCCACCGCCCTACCCTTGAGCGCGAACAGGCCGCGCGGGCGCTTCTGGATGAACAGGATGATGAGGACCAGCACGACGATCTTGCCGAGCACGGCGCCGGCATACGGCTCAAGTAACTTGTTGACGATGCCGAGCGAGAACGCGCCGACCAGCGTGCCCCACAGATTGCCGACGCCGCCGAAGACGACGACCATGAAGCTGTCGATAATGTAGCCGCGGCCAAGATTGGGCGAGACATTGTCGATCTGGCTGAGCGCGACACCGGCGATGCCGGCAATGCCGGACCCTAGCGCGAAAGTCAGCGCGTCGACCCAGGGCGTCCTGATGCCCATCGAGGCGGCCATGCGCCGGTTGGCGGTGACGGCGCGCATCTGCAGGCCCCAGGGCGTGCGCTTCATCACGTAAAACAGCATGGCGAAGACGGTGAGCGCGAAAACCAGGATCCACAGCCGATTCCAGGTGATCGCAAGCTGTCCGACATTGAACGAGCCCGACATCCATGAGGGATTGCCGACCTCCTGGTTTGTCGGCCCGAAGATCGAGCGCACCGTCTGCTGCAGGATCAGCGAAACGCCCCATGTCGCCAGCAGCGTTTCCAGCGGCCGGCCGTAGAGGAACCGGATGACACCACGCTCGATGATCAGGCCAACCAGTGCCGAGACGAGGAAGGCGAGCGGCAGCGCGATGACCAGCGACCAGTCGAACAGGTCCGGAAAAGACGTACGGATCACCTGCTGGACGACGAAGGTCGTGTAGGCGCCGAGCATGACCATCTCACCATGCGCCATGTTGATGACGCCCATGACGCCGAAGGTGATGGCAAGCCCGATCGCCGCCAGCAGCAGCACCGAGCCGAGCGAGATCCCGTACCAGATGTTCTGGCCGGCTTCCCAGAAGGCCAGGGTCGAATTGATGGTGGCGATCGCGGCTGTCGCCGCTTGCTTGACCGCATCCGGAGAATTCGCCTCGACCGAAGTCAGCAACGAAACCGCATCACGGTCGCCCCGTGCACCGATGAGCGCAATTGCGGCGAGCTTGTCCGCGTCTGGTCGGTCGGAGACCAGGATGGAGGCCGCACGAGCCTGTTCGAGCAGAGCCTTGACGCTGGCCACGGCCTCGCTGGCGATCGCGGTGTCGAGCGGTTCGATGTTTGCGGCGTCGGGCGTCTTGAACATGGTATCGGCCGCCGCAATACGTACAGCCGGATCCTTGGCGCCAAGCGTCAGCATGCCCAGCGCATCGCGGATGGCGCGGCGCAGCGTGTTGTTGACCTTGATCTTGGTGATGTCGTCCTTGGCCGCCTCGCCCGATGCCTCGCCGCTCAGCGGATCGAAAAGTTGGACGCTCTCGCCCGCTTCCTTGCCGGCGAACACCAGGGAATCGGCCTTGCGGATGTAGAGGTTGCCGTCGGCGAGCGCCGCAAGCGGCCGCTCCACCGCCGGGTCGCCGGTGGCAGCCAGTTCGTGGACGACGGCTCCGATCTCAGAAAAACCCTTGGCCGTCGCGAATTTGGCGATGATGCCGCGCAGATCGGCTTCGCCAGCGCCCGATGACGACAGAGTCGCCAGCAGGAACAACAGCGTCAGGCCGGCGCGGATCAAGGTCATCGGCTTATGTTAACCCCTTGAAAGGTTTGAATTGGACGTCCGGACGGCGGAGGAAGCCGTCCGGACGCGCGCGGTCTGACTAGATCAGCCCGGGGAGGATCAGTTCGTTCCCTTGCCGCCGCACTTGCCCGTGGCGACGTTGAAGTTGCCGCAGGACAGAGGCGCGCGCCAATCGGAGATCAGGTCCTTGGAATCAGGCAAATAGTCGGACCACTCGTCGCCCATCACCAGGCCCGGCGTGCGCGAGACGGTTTCGAACTGGCCGTCGGCCTGGATTTCACCGATCAGCACCGGCTTGGTGATGTGGTGGTTCGGCATCATCGTCGAATAGCCGCCGGTCAGGTTAGGCACCGAAACACCGACCATGGCGTCGATGACCTTGTCCGGATCCGTGGTGCCGGCCTTCTCGACCGCCTTCACCCACATGTTGAAGCCGATGTAATGGGCCTCCATCGGGTCGTTGGTGGTGCGCTTGTCGTTCTTGATGAACTTGTGCCAGCCGGCGATGAACTTCTTGTTCTCGGGCGTGTCGATGCTTTCAAAGTAGTTCCAGGCGGCGAGATGGCCGACCAGCGGCGCGGTGTCGAGACCGGCGAGTTCTTCCTCGCCGACGGAGAAGGCCATGACCGGGATGTCCTCGGCCTTGACGCCCTGGTTGCCGAGTTCCTTGTAGAACGGCACATTGGCATCGCCATTGACGGTCGAGACGACGGCGGTCTTCTTGCCGGCCGACCCGAACTTCTTGATCGCCGAAACCTCGGTCTGCCAGTCGGAGAAGCCGAACGGCGTGTAGTTGACCATGATGTCTTCGGCAGCGACGCCCTTGGCCTTCAGATAGGCCTCGAGGATCTTGTTGGTGGTCCGCGGATAGACGTAGTCGGTGCCTTCCAGCACCCAGCGCTTCACCGAACCGCCATCCTCGCTCATCAGATAATCGACCGCCGGAATGGCCTGCTGGTTCGGCGCCGCGCCCGTGTAGAACACGTTGCGCTCGCTTTCCTCGCCCTCATACTGGACGGGATAGAACAGGATGTTGTCGAGTTCGGAGAACACCGGCAACACCGACTTGCGCGACACCGAGGTCCAGCAGCCGAACACCGCCGCGACCTTGTCCTTGGAGATCAGTTCGCGCGCCTTTTCTGCGAACAGGGGCCAGTTGGAAGCAGGATCGACGACAACCGCCTCGAGCTTCTTGCCGAGCAGGCCGCCCTTGGCGTTCTGCTCGTCGATGAGCATCAGCATGGCGTCCTTCAGCGTCGTCTCCGAAATCGCCATGGTCCCCGACAGCGAATGGAGAATGCCGACCTTGATGGTGTCGTCGGCCGCCCTGGCGGGTGCGGACATCAACAGGCCGGCGGCAACCACGCTCGCCGAAAACATCTTTGTTATTGTCGAGAAATTACCCCTCATATTACAGACTCCCAAGCTGGTTGATTGCACCGCAACACTACAAAGCAACCCCCATGCCAATCGCCTTGGCGACACCAAATGGAGACGAATAGTCCAGCGTTATCAGCGTGTTGAAATGCCAGGCTTATAGAAACATAGAGAGCTGGTTAAAAATTGATTGAGAGAAATTTGCGCAGCACACGGGGGCATCTGCCTAATTTTCGCTCATTATTGTTAAATGCCTAGATTTTGATCTTCGTAGGCATGTCGCAGACGACCGGTGTTGCGGCACGGTGCAAAAATAGGGCAAGCTCGCGCCTCAAACGAGCGACGTCATGGTTTCAGGCATTTCACGCATTTTTATCGGTATATTGCTTGCGGCGGCAGCAACCGGGGCCGCGCGAGCCGACTTCAGCGACGGCAGGATGCCCGACGGCACCTATCGCTGCGAAGTGTATCTGCTTGGCATGTTCCTCAATCTCGGCGACATCACCATCAAGGGGAACGTCTACACTGGCCCATTCTACACCGGCCTCGGCACCTTCGGGACCGCGCAGCAGGGGTACAATTATCAAATGGATGCAAACGGCGGGATCTCCTGGCTCGGGCCATTGGGCGGCTATACCGCCGGCGGCAACTCGCTGTCGCTGACCCAGGCAACGTTGGACGGTCAGACCCCGCCCTCTTTCGACATCATCATGAAGCAGCCCGACGGCGCCTTCACCGCCTCGACCTGCACCAAGCAATGAGGCGGCAAGAAAAAGACGCGGAACCTTGCGGGTTCCGCGCCATCAGGTCGTCGGGAGGAAGTGACTAGATCGTCTTGGCCGACATCTGCGCGGCGATGTAATCGGCCTGGCGGATTGCCAGCGACACGATCGTCAGCGTCGGATTTTCCGCCGCACCGGTCGTGAACTGGCTGCCATCCGACACGAACAGGTTCTTGATGTCGTGCGTCTGGCCATGCTTGTTGACGACGCCGTCTTCCGCTTTTTCGCTCATCCGGTTGGTGCCGAGATTGTGGGTCGACGGATAGGGTGGCGTCGGGAAGGTGCGCGTGGCGCCGACCGCATCGTAAAGCGCCGAAGCCTGCTTGTAGGCGTGGCTGCGCATCGCGGTGTCGTTCGGATGGTCGTCGAAATGCACGTCGGCGATCGGCATGCCGTGCGCGTCCTTCTCGTCGGCATGCAGCGTGATGCGGTTCTCCGCGCGCGGCATGTCCTCGCCGACGATCCACAGGCCGGCCATGTGGTCGTAGTGGTCGAGGGCGGTGGTGAAGGAGCGGCCCCAGGCGCCCGGATCGAGGAAGGCGGCCATGAACGGCAGACCGAGCGACAACGTCTCGAACTCGTAGCCGCCGACGAAACCACGCGACGGGTCGTGGCGCGCCTCGTCGCGGATGATGCCGGCCATGGTGGTGCCGCGATACATGTGCACCGGTCTGTCGAAGATGGCATAGACCGAGCCGGTGGTGTGCCGCATGTAGTTCTTGCCCATCTGTCCCGACGAGTTGGCGAGACCATCGGGGAATTTGCCCGATGCCGAATTGAGCAACAGGCGCGGGCTTTCGATCGAGTTGCCGGCGACGGCGACGATGCGCGCCTTCTGCTCCTGCAGCTTACCGTCCTTGTCGGCATAGACGACGCCAGTCACCTTGCCCGTGGCGTCATGGTTGATCTTGATCGCCATGGCGTTCGGCCTGACCTCGAGATGGCCCGTCGCCTCGCCCTTGGGGATCTCGGTGTAGAGCGTCGACCATTTGGCGCCCCATTTGCAGCCCTGGAAGCAGAAGCCGGTTTGCTGGCAGGACATACGGTCGTCGCGCTCGACCGAGTTGATCGCCATGTTGCCGGTGTGGCATTCCTTGTAGCCGAGCTTGTCGGCGCCGGCCTTCAACACCTTGAAATTGTTGTTGCCCGGCAGCCTCGGCCAGTCATTGGTGCCGGTGACGCCCATCTTGGCTTCGGCCTTGGCATAGTAGGGCTCCATCTCGGCCAGCGTGATCGGCCAGTCCTGCAGGTTGGCGCCTTCCAATTTTCCGTAGGTCGACAGCGTCTTGAACTCATGCTCCTGGAAGCGCAGCGAGGCTCCGGCCCAATGCGTGGTCGAACCGCCGACCGACTTGACGATCCAGGCAGGCAGGTTCGGAAAATCCTTGGCCACACGCCAGTCACCGGACGTCGTGCGCTTGTCCGTCCAGGCGAGTTGGGTGAACGAGCCCCATTCGTCGTTGATGAAATCCTCGTATTCGTGGCGCGCGCCGGCTTCCAGGATGACGACGTCGACACCCTTTTGGGCGAGTTCGTTGCCGAGCGTGCCGCCGCCGGCGCCCGAGCCGATGATGACGACCACGCCGTCGTTGTTCAGATCAAATGAAGCTGCCATGGTTTCCTCCCATGATTTCTGTTTGCGGGTTCGGGGGCTCAGAGCCACTCGATGTCGTCGAAACCGCGCGCGATGTAGCCGCCCTTGGAATAGGATTCGCCCTCGTAGCCGAAGATCGGCCACACCTCTTTTTGGTTGTAGAGGCTGACGACGAGGCCGCCACGGATGGCCTGGAAGAACGGCGTCGCCTCGACCTGCTTCAGCACGCCGACGCGCTGGTCCTCCCAGCCGAGGCCTCGATAGCCGCCGTCACCGGCCTTCTTGTCGAGGTCGGCGATGCCGTCTTCGATCATCGCCTTGTAGGCGGCATCCTTGCCGGCCTCCTCGTCATGGCCCTTCACGGCAATGGCATAATATTTGTCGGGGACCTGATCGTGCGGATAGATGTCGCGCGCCATCTGGATCAGCGTCGCCATGGTTTCGGGCTTGAGCGCCGATGTCTCGAGCCCCCAGGCATGTTCGGGACTGATGACCGCACTGCCGGAGATGACCAGCAGCGCGCCGATGCCACCGCGTTTGAGAAGCTCGCGACGTGAAAGCCCAGGCTTCGCGTCATAGATCGTGACCATTTTGTTCCTCCCTGCTTGCTATTTGCACCCCTTGAAGCACGTCACAATTGACGGGCTTCAAGACCTTGTTTGTGCATGTCGTCATCCCAAAACCGCTGCGCACTTTTGGGCGACATGCTTGAGAGTGCCGTTGCTGGCGTCGCGCTGGCGAGCGCGGCCGAATATTCTCCTATTGGAAGCGACCTGTGCGTTGCAGAACCTCGATCTTGTAGCCGTCGGGATCCTCGATGAAGAAGAAGCGGGCGATCAGCGACCCGTCGCGGTTGAACTCGACGATCTTCTTCGGGTTGAGGCCGATCGCGCCGAGACGGTCATGTTCGCTGTCGAGGTCGACGACCGAGACCGCAAGGTGACCGTAGCCGTCGCCGAGTGCGTAAGGCTCCTGCCGATCCTTGTTCACGGTCAGTTCGAGCTCGAACCCCGTCTCGGCATTGCTGAGGTAGACGAGCGTGAAAGTCTCGAAGTCCAGCCTGTCGGCGACATCGAGCCCGAAGGCATTTCTGTAGAAGTCGACGGATCGGGCCTCGTCGAGGACCCGGATCATGCTGTGGATCGCCTTGGGCAAATCAGTCTCCGCGATGGTGTGCAGGCGATTATGCGCGGCGCGGACAAAAGGTGGTGGCAGCCGGTTACCCCGCCCGAGGCCGTAACCGTCCTGCATCGCCGACAGGGACAAAAGTCCGATTGCCGTCGCGGCGATTTTGCCCGAGAATGCACATGGGGACAGGTTAAGCAGTATCAAACCGCAGGCCCGTCCACCCAAGACCAACAATCATGGGAGGTTTGTCGGATGTGCAGGGTGTTTGCGGGCCAGGATCCCGAAGGCTATCGCCAGATCAACCGGTCGATTCGCATCGACGGCCACTCGACCAGCATCCAGCTTGAAGCGACATTCTGGGCCTTGCTGGACGAAATCGCTGAAAACCAGGGTTTGACGACGCCGAAATTCATCTCCAAGCTTTATGACGAAGCCATCGAGATCAACGGAGCCATTCCGAACTTTGCGTCGATGCTGCGCACCACCTGCGCGCTCTACCTGCGTGGCCACCGGCCGAGCATGGAAGAGCGGATGGTGCCGAAGCGGGAAGCGGCCTAGGGCGCCTCCACGGCGACCGCGAGCGCTAGCCGGGTCATGTCGGTGAAAAGCGCCTGGCGCTCGGAATAATCGATCTGTTCGCCGGTCTCGATGTCGTCGACCACGACGCAGATCGACAGCGCGCGAGCCCCGAAATGCGCGGCGATGCGATAAAGAGCGCTGGTTTCCATATCCACGGCCAGGGCTCCGGCCGCCCGCGCATCGGCAAAGCGGCCGGCTCCTTCGGGGTGATAAAAGATGTCACTGCACACCGTTGGGCCGGTGCAATGGTCGATGCCAAGTTCGGCCGCCTTGGCAAGCGCACAGGCGAGAAGCGCCGGATCCGGGCCGGCGGGTTCATAAAGGCCGAAGACCTGACCACTCTGCGCGCTTTCCGCTTGTGCCGATTGCGAGATGACCAAGCTGCGCAGCTTTGCCTTGGCGGTCAGGCTGCCGCAGGTGCCGGTACGGATCAGCGTCCGGGCGCCATAATAATCAAGCAATTCATGCACATAGATCAGAAACGACGAGACGCCGATGCCGGTCGAGTGGATGCTGACGGGCTTGCCGCGAAACAGTCCGGTAAAGCCAAGCGCGCCGCGTCGGCGATTGATGCAGCGCGGCACTTCCAGGAAGGTTTGCGCCATCCAATCGGCGCGCTGCGGATCGCCCGGCAACAGCACCGTGTCGGCGTAGTCGTCCTTGTCCGCTTCGTTGTGCGGCGTCAATCGCTGCTCCCCAAGCCCGCTTGCCGTTTCACCCGCGATCATGGCGTTGTCACGGCGCGACGCAAGGGAAGAAAATAGAGAAGTTCTAAGACTCCAGCATGTCCTTGACGATCGTCGCCAGCTGCTTGAGCGAAAACGGCTTTGGCAGGAAGCCGAAATGCGCGTCGGCCGGCAGGTTTCTGGCGAATGCGTCCTCGGCATAACCGGACACGAAGACAAACTTGATGTCCGGCTGGCGCTTGCGCAACTCACCAAGCAGGGTCGGTCCATCCATTTCCGGCATCACCACGTCGGAAACGACGATGTCGACCTTGCCGCCCAGCGCCTCGAACACTTCCAGCGCCTCGACGCCCGAAGACGCCTCATGCACGGTGTAGCCACGCGACACCAGCGCGCGCATGCCGCCCATGCGCACGGCATCCTCGTCCTCGACGAGCAGCACCGTGGCCGAGCCAGACAGGTCCTTGGCCGCATCGGCCACCTTCACCGGTGCCGCCGGCACATCGTCGGGCTCGCCTGCTTTTTTTACGTCCGCGATATGACGTGGCAGGAAAATGCGGAAAGTCGACCCTTTGCCGACCTCGGAATCGCAGTAGATGAAGCCGCCGGTCTGCTTGATGATGCCGTAGACCATCGACAGGCCAAGGCCGGTGCCCTTGCCGACTTCCTTGGTGGTGAAGAAGGGCTCGAAAATCTTCTTCAGCACGTCGGGCGCGATACCGCTGCCGGTGTCCTCGACTTCGACCACGACATAGTCGGCCGGGGTGAGTTCACGATAGGAAAAGGCCTTGCATTCCTCGGCGGTCACATTGCGGGTGCGCACGGTGAGATCACCACCCCCCGGCATGGCGTCGCGCGCGTTGACCGCGAGGTTGACCACCACCTGCTCGAACTGCCCGATATCGACCTTGACCGGCCACAGGTCGCGGCCATGGTCGACCTTCAGCTTGATGTCGTTGCCGACCAGGCGGGCCAGCAGCATCCTGAGATCGGCGAGCACGTCGGTCAGGTTGAGCACTTCCGGCCGCAACGTCTGCTTGCGCGAGAAGGCCAGCAACTGCCGCACCAGCGAGGCCGCCCGGTTGGCATTCTGCTTGATGTTCATGATGTCGGGGAAGGACGGGTCCGACGGACGGTGGTTGGTCAACAAAAGGTCGGACGCCATGATGATGGCGGTCAGCACATTGTTGAAATCATGCGCGATGCCGCCGGCAAGCTGGCCCACCGCCTGCATCTTCTGGCTTTGCGCCATCTGCCCTTCGAGCGCTTTCTGCTCCGTCGTCTCGACGGCGTAGACGATGGCGGACTCCTCGGCGCCCTCGCCGCCGGTACCGTCGGCGACAGCGTTGACGTAGAAACGGATGTGCCGCTCGTCATTGCCGGGCAGAAGCGTATCGATCGGCTCGATGTCGGCCTGCCGCTGCTGCGCCTTTTCGAAAGCAGCCGCGAAGGCCAGCCGGTCGCGTTCATGGATGACCGTGTCGAGCCGCACACGGCGATCGACGGCGTCGCGGTCGACGACGGATGAAAACAGCGACAGGAACGGCGCATTGGTGCGCAGGATGCGCCCGTCGTGGTCGACGCCGGCTATCGCCATCGGTGTCGAGTTGAAGAAGCGGGTGAAGCGCACTTCCGAGGCCCGCAAATCGGCAGAGGAGTCCTCGCCTTGCGTGCGGTTGAGCACGATCGTGCGCGTCGGGCCGTTGAGGCCTTCGCGGCTGGCCGAAACGCGATGCATGAAGCGCACCGGCAGCGCTTCGCCCGTCATCGTCGTCAAGTCGAGATCGACGACCGCGTTGCGCGTCGTGCCGGGATCGGCCTTGACCGAACGGACCAGCGCCATGCCGTCGCCGGCCACGATCTCGGCCAGGGAGACCGCACCGGGCGTGAAGCTGGTGAGGTCGATGCCCAGCCATTCGGCGAGCGTGGCATTGATGTAGGTGACGCGGCCCTCCTGGTCGGCCGAAAAGAAGCCGGCCGGCGCGTGGTCGAGATGATCTATCGCCTGCTGCAAATCGAGGAAGAACCGCTCCTGCTCGGCCCGCTCCTGCGAGATGTCGGCAAGCTGCCAGGCCAGCATCGGCAGCCGCTGGCCTGGAACGCTGAAGGTGCGGGCGCGCGCCCGGTACCAGCGGGCGCCGGGCTCGGCACCGGGCCGAATGGATTGCGCGAGCCGAAACTCGCCATCGCCCGGCTGGCCGTCGCGCAGGCCGGACGCCAGGCGATAGATCGTCACCGACGCTTCGGGGACATCCGAGAGCAACCCCTCGACCGTCTTCAGGTCGGCCGCCGACGACGCTCCGGTCATATCGGCATAGGCGCGATTGGCGTAGACGACACGGCCCTTGGTGTCGGTGACGAGAAGGCCCTGCGACATCGAATCGACGAAGGATTTCGACAGTTCGTCGCCTGTCGAGCGCGGCGTGACCTGCACGAAGCCGATCGCCGTGGCAAACAGGAAGCCGACGCCGATCATCGCCAGCACGCCGAGCATGCCGAGCAGGAAAGGATCGCCGAGGCGCTCGCGGAAAAGGCCGAAGACGATCGCCGCCCCCGTCAGAACGACGATGAAAATGATGAGCCGGGTGACCGCGCCCGGTCGCGTGTTCTGGTCGACGATCGGTACCGGATAGAAATCGCCGCGCGCTTCCTTGGCCATATGCCCCCTGCTCGTGAATTCCGGTGTTCCGACATCCGCCCCTAGCGGGTTGAATCACATTCTCCTAGTCCGGAAAAGGCCTTGGCGGCAAATGTCGGATAAAAATGATGTCTTCAAGCCTTCGGAGTTTTTCTAGCTGTTCACCAGCGTGAAACGCAACTTGCGGTGGCCCGCCGCAACGGTCTAGTGTCGCGTCACTTCCAAGGGCAATCAGGGGAAACCGATGCAATGGCTGGATAGCGTGGCGGGTCCTGGTTATGCCGCGGCACTGTTGTGGACGTTTGCAGCACTTGTCCTGCTGGTCATCGTTCTCATCCTCGTGAAACTGGTGCGCAATCTGACGTTCGGAACCTTCGTTGCCGGCGGCAGGAACCGCAAGACACGGCTGGCCGTCATGGACGCCACCGCCGTCGACAGCCATCGCCGGCTGGTGCTGGTGCGCCGCGATGACATCGAGCATCTGCTTCTGATCGGCGGCCCGACCGACCTCGTCGTCGAGCGCGATATCCGTCTTTCGGCGCCGCGGCGTCCGGCATTGACCGGAGACGGCGGCTTGCAGCCGGTGCCGGCCGCCGCGGCCCCGGCGGCAAGGCCGCGTCCGCCGCAACCCGCTCCACCGCCGCCAAGACAGGCACCGGCTCCGCAGCCGGCGAACACAGCGCCGCCCGCTCGCCCGCGCCAAACAGCACCGGCACCGCCAACCGCGGCGCAAAGCTACCAGCCGACCAATGTCACGCCGCTGCCCGCCTACGGCTCCGCGAATGCCAATGTCGTCCGGCCTGCACCACTGCCGCCGCCGAGACAGGAGAGCATCGACGACACGCTGATGAGGGAACTCGAAGTGTCGCTCGACCAGCCCCGCTCCGGCAGCCCGGCGGGCAAGCCGGCGGCCAAGACACCACAGTCGCTCGACGATGAAATGACCAAGCTTCTCGGCGAACTCTCCAGCCAGAAGCGATGAGCGGCCCCTGATTAGCTATCCCAAGCGAAAATCGTAACCGGTTTGGCTGCCGAACCACCTTTCGGAAGGCCCATACGTCAAGGGCCATGGGGTCAAGAGCCCATGCTTCAAGGTTTTGTGGATTTCGTGCGCCCTGACCGGTCTGCCGCGCCAATGAAATGGCCGGAAAACCGGCCATTTCAAAATCAACGTCGCTCATGACGGCCGGTCGTGCGCCGCCGGCTTTGACTCTCAGTCGTCGCGGTAGACTTTTTCGCGGCGCTCATGCCGCTCCTGCGCTTCGATCGACAACGTCGCGATCGGACGTGCATCGAGCCGCTTCAGCGCGATCGGCTCGCCGGTCTCTTCGCAATAGCCATAAGTGCCTTCGTCGATGCGCTGCAGCGCGGAATCGATCTTTGCAATGAGCTTGCGCTGACGGTCACGCGCCCTGAGTTCGATGGCGCGGTCGGTTTCCGAAGAGGCGCGATCGGCCAGATCGGGATGGTTGGCGTTTTCTTGTTGCAGGATTTCCAGTGTTTCGCGCGCTTCGCGCAATATGTCGTTCTTCCAGGTGACGAGCTTTGAGCGGAAATAGGATTTCTGCCGCTCGTTCATGAACGGCTCGTCTTCGGAGGGTACGTAATCGGCGGTAACGATGTCGTTCATTCGACTCACCCAAACTGCCCCAAATTTGGCGCCTATATATTCGCCGTCCGACGCCTGCACAAGCGCAATCAGCCGCTGTCTCACGCAATTGTTAATGTGCGCCGGAGCGCACCTTTGCAGCGGTGCGCGGTGGTCTTGATACCAAACTACGCTGTGACACGTTGGATCCTGTGAAACATGCTTTCGGAACATCGGCTGTGATCTTCGGCCGATGCACTATCGCCTTTTGCGGCACCGCATCATGGGTGATTCGGGTATTCGAGGCACACGAGCCATTGTGCGCAACGCGTTCTCGTGGCTAATCCCGGAAGGCCACGGCATTCGGAGGTTGGGTGAGCAGGCTTTATCTGTTGCGACATGCCAAGGCTGGCTGGGCACTGCCCGGCATGCGCGATTTCGATCGCCCGCTCGATGCATCCGGCCGCGCCGACGCCGAAATGATGGGCGCCGCCATGCGCTCCCGCTCCTATGTTCCGGACCTGACGCTGTGCTCCAATGCCAAACGCGCCAAGGAGACGCTGGAAGGCCTGGCCGGCCAGACCGACACCGGTCGGGTGCTGTTCTTCGACACGCTCTACAGCGCGGACGCGGCCGGCTACCTCCATCTCATCCGCGACAATGGCGGATCGGGCTCCTTGCTGGTCATCGGCCACAATCCGATGACGGAAGATCTCACCATGGCGGTTTCGGGCGATGGCGACGAGACGGCGCGGGCAACACTCAACCATGGGTTCCCGACCGCGGGCCTGGCGGTCGTCCGCTTCGACGGCGATCTTGCCAAGGCCGCCCAGGGCACCGGCTATCTCGAAGCGTTCCTGACGCCGGCCAATCTCTGAAGCCATTTCAAACGCGGGTTGCAGAGCCTATATCGGGCGGAGGCAAGCCCAAGAGAGCACATTTTGGCATCATCGCTGACCACCTTCACCGACGAGGCGAGGATTGCCCTCGACACGCTGTCGGGACGCGCTACCGGGCTTTTTTCCCCATCGCTGCGCCTCGGCGTGACCGGATTGTCCCGCGCGGGCAAGACGGTGTTCATATCGGCCCTTGTCCACAACTTGATCCATGGCGGGCGCCTGCCGCTGTTCAAGGCACAGAAATCAGGGCGCATCGCCCGCGCCTTCCTTGAGCAGCAGCCGGACGACGCCGTGCCGCGCTTCCAGTACGAAGACCACATCGCCGCCTTGGTCAACGACCGCGCCTGGCCCGATTCGACGCGCGCCATTTCGGAACTGCGGCTGACCATCGAATATGAATCGGCCTCCGGCTGGAGCCGCATGTTCTCCTCCGGCAGATTGTCGGTCGATATCGTCGACTATCCCGGCGAATGGCTGCTCGACCTGCCGCTGCTCGGCAAATCCTTCGCCGATTTTTCGCACGAAGCATTCGAAATGGCCGTTCTGCCGATGCGCGAGGACCTGTCGCAGGCCTGGCGGACGCTGTCGGCGGAGATCGACCCGAACGCCGATGCCGACGAGATGACGGCGCGCCGCCTGGCCGAAAGTTTCGCCGCCTATCTGAAGGCATGTAAGCTCGACGAGCGGGCGCTTTCGACCTTGCCGCCCGGCCGCTTCCTGATGCCTGGCGATCTCGAGGGCTCGCCAGCACTGACCTTCGCGCCTCTGGCTGGGATTGGCGACAAGCGTCCGCGCCCAGGGTCGCTGCACGCCATGATGGACAGGCGTTACGAGGCCTACAAGACGCATGTCGTGAAACCGTTCTTCCGCGAACACATCACCCGCCTCGATCGCCAGATCGTGCTGATCGACGCCATGCAGGCGCTGAACGCCGGTCCCGGCGCCATGGCCGACCTGGAGCGCGCGGTGACCGAGATCCTCAGTTGTTTCCGTCCCGGCCGCGGCAGCTTCCTCACTGACCTGTTCTCGCGGCGCATCGACCGCATACTGGTTGCCGCGACCAAGGCCGATCACCTGCACCACGAAAGCCATGACCGCCTGCAGGCGATCGTGCGGCGGCTTGCCGACCGCGCCGTGGCGCGCGCGAATTTCACCGGCGCGGATGTCGATGTCGTCGCCATGGCGGCGATGCGCGCGACACGCGAAGGCACCGTCAAGCAGGGTCGAGAGACGTTGCCAGTCATCATCGGCACGCCGATCGCCGGCGAGAGGATCAACGGCGAAACCTTTGATG
This sequence comes from Mesorhizobium sp. M1396, assembly GCF_040317725.1. Classification (NCBI taxonomy): domain Bacteria; kingdom Pseudomonadati; phylum Pseudomonadota; class Alphaproteobacteria; order Hyphomicrobiales; family Phyllobacteriaceae; genus Mesorhizobium; species Mesorhizobium sp. M1396. Next base: position 96,632 of record NZ_JAMYLA010000009.1, read on the forward strand.
GAAAGACGGAAACAGCCATATTTCCCGGTGACTTACCGGAGAATATTGATGCCGTGTTCGATGTTTCGGGCCCCGACCATAAGCAGGACTCCGCGGATCCGGCAATTCGCTTCGTCCGTTTCCGTCCACCAAAGCTCGAACGCACGGCCGAAGGCGTCACGCTGTCGTTGCCGCATATCAGGCTCGATCGTGCCTTGCAGTTCCTGATCGGAGATCATCTGGCATGACCGCCCCCCGCAAGCCGGCGGCATTCCGCATCGAGCCGGAAGCCACATCGAGACAATCGGCCCCTGGGCCTCGCAACGACCAGGCTGAGACCCGTGCCCAGGCCGCAATCCGTGCCCAGACCGACACCAAACGCAAACCCCGTGCGATGAAAACCGATGTCGCGATGGTCATACCGGCGGATGTCGATGTCTTCGACGAGCCCGACATCATTGCCGCGGAGCCGCCGCCAGCGATCGCCCCCAAAAAACGCTCGCTGCTCGGCAGCATCTTCTTCGGCGCTTTTGGTGTCCTGGTTTCGCTGGCTGTCGGCCTGTGGACCGACCAGCTCATACGCGACCTCTTCGCGCGCGCCGAATGGCTGGGCTGGCTGGCCGCGGGCATGGCTGCCATCGCCGTGCTGGCGCTTGTGGTGATCCTGATTCGCGAGTTTCTGGCGATTGCCCGCCTCGCCGAGGTCGAAAAGCTGCAGAAGCGGGCGCTCGACGCGATCGCGCGTGACGATCCCAAGGCAGCACGATCGGTCGTCGACGAACTGTCGGCCTTTGTCGCGGCCAAACCCGAGACTGCGGCCGGCCGGCGCGCGCTGGCCGAACTGCGTGGCGAAATCATCGACGGCGGCAATCTTGTGCGCCTGGCCGAGGCCGAAATTCTCGGCCCCCTCGATGCCAGGGCGAAGGTGATGATTCTCGAGGCCGCCAAACGCGTCTCGCTGGTGACGGCGGTCAGCCCGCGCGCGCTCGTCGATGTCGCCTATGTCGTGTTCGAGGCCGGGCGGCTCATCCGCCGCCTGTCGGAACTCTATGGCGGACGGCCGGGAACACTGGGTTTCTTCCGCCTGGCGCGCAGCGTGCTGGCGCATCTGGCGGTTACCGGCTCGATCGCGATCGGCGACAGTTTCGTCCAGCAGATCGTCGGCCACGGCCTGGCGGCGCGTCTTTCGGCCAAGCTTGGCGAGGGCGTCGTCAACGGCATGATGACGGCGCGCATCGGCATCGCGGCGATGGAGACGGCGCGCCCCCTGCCCTTCAGCGCCGCGAAGCGTCCCGGACTGGGCGATTTCCTCTCCGCGCTGACATCGTTTGCCACCAGGAAAGACAGTGAAGCAGCCCCGCCTGGCAAGTAAGCCGGGCCGGAGCGTTTGGACCTTCGGAATTGTTACCGGACTGCTTTGTGGCGGCCCCTTAGTGACGAAGCATTAACCAATCTTGTTCATGGTCAGACGGGTTCCAAACAGCCTCTTTGTTGCCGGGTGTCGTCGATGAAAAGCGTAGTACTATCCAGCGTCCTGCCCCTGGCAACCGTGATCACAGCTCTCGTCGGCATTGCCGGAGCGGCCTCCGCGGCGGAACCGGACAAGCAGTTCTTCCAGTCGGCCGAAGGCAAATGGATCGGCCCCGGCGAAATCGTCGCCGGCAAGTACAAGGGCACCAAATTCAACTGCAGCTTCACCGGCTCGACGCCCGACGGCACGGTCGGCATGTCGCTCGACGGCGGCTGCCGGGTCGGCATGTTCACCCAGCAGATGTCGGCCAAGATCGAGCGCAAGGGCCGGGAGGGCTACAAGGGCAGCTTCATGGGTGGTGCCACCGGCTCCGGCCTCGACATCATCGGCGGCAACGTGGTCGATGCCCGCAAGGTGGTCTTCACCATCAACCGCAACCAGTTGCGCGGTGTCATGCAGGCCCGCATCCCCGACGACAACTCGATGACGGTGACCATTGCAGTGCGCGTCGACGACCAGTTGGTGCCGGTGATCGGCATGAGCCTGAAGCGCGTCGACGCCGTCCAAGTCGGCTCCATCGCCCCGAACTGAAAAATCCAAAAAAAGGCGGCGACCTAGCGGTCGCCGCCTCGTTTGAATCATCGAATCAGGCGCTTAGCCCTTGATCTCGAATCAGGGCGTTAGCCCTTGATCGCGGCCGTCACCTCGTCATAGGCCTTGCAGGCGTCGGCCAGTGTCGTGGTGCCCTGATACTTGGTTGTCACCGCCTGGACCTTGGCGGTCAGATCAGCCGCCTTGGACGGGTCCTTGGTGATCGCCTCCTGCAGCGCGGTAGCCATGTCCTGCGCCTTCTTGGTCGCGATCTCCGCCGTGCACTCAGGCGCCTTCGAGCAAGCCGAACCGGCAAGCACCGCCAGGCCGACGGCAACAAACAAAAACTTCTTCATGTCAGTCATCTCCTCAAAAAGGGCGCGACTTGATCGTCGATCACCCTCCAATGGCCGAAGCCGAGCGTCCTTAGCCATCGATTGTGCCAAGATGCAACGTGTTCCCGGCGTCAACTTGTGTATCGCGCCTGCAACGTCGCCGGTGATCTGGATTCGGGCTGTTCGATCCCCGCCGAAGCCCCTATCTTCGCCCCCTGTCACATAAACCCGAAATCGGAATCGGTCCTCAAACGAGCGGAATGGCGGCATGGCGGTAGAGGCATCGAGCAGCGATCTGGTTCAGGTGGTGGCGCTGCTTGCGGCCGGCGTCGTCGCCGTTCCGATCTTCAAGCGCATGGGCCTCGGCTCGATTCTCGGCTATCTGGCCGCCGGTGTGGTGATCGGCCCGTTCGGCCTCGGCGTCTTTTCCGAATCGGAAGCCATTCTTCATGTCGCCGAACTCGGCGTGGTGATGTTCCTGTTCATCATCGGGTTGGAAATGCAGCCGTCGCGGCTGTGGGGCCTGCGCCGCGAGATCTTCGGCCTGGGCGCCCTGCAGGTCGGCGTCTGCGCGCTTCTGCTGACCGGTGTTGGCATGGCGGGAGGGTTTCCGATCGCGCAATCCTTCGTCGCCGGCGCCGGCTTCGTGCTGACCTCGACGGCGATCGTCATGCAGCTTCTCGAGGAACGCGGCGAAATCGCCGCGCCGAAAGGCCAGCGCATCGTATCGGTCCTGCTGCTCGAGGACCTGGCCATCGTGCCGCTGCTGGCCCTGATCGCGTTCCTGGCGCCTGGTGGAGCCGACACCAGCCTGTCGGAGCGGCTGACCGAGGTCGGCATCGGCCTCGCCGCGATCGTAGGCCTGGTGGTGGCCGGCCGGTATCTGCTCAATCCGTTCTTCCGCATCCTGGCGGATGCCCGTGCCCGCGAGGTGATGACGGCGGCGGCGCTTCTGGTCGTTCTCGGATCCGCGCTCGCCATGCAGCTCAGCGGCCTGTCGATGGCGATGGGGGCCTTCCTGGCCGGCGTGCTGCTGTCCGAATCGACTTTCCGCCACCAACTCGAAGCCGACATCGAACCGTTCCGCGGCATCCTGCTCGGCCTGTTCTTTCTCGCGGTCGGCATGTCGCTCGACCTGCATGTGGTCGCCGCGAACTGGCGGCTGATCGCCATCTATGTCGTCGCCTACATGGTGATGAAGGCGTTTGGCATCTACATCGTCGCCCGGGTCCTGAAGTCAGGTCATCGCGAAGCCTTGGAGCGCGCGATCTTCATGGCGCAAGGCGGCGAATTCGCCTTTGTCCTTTACTCGTCGGCGGCGGCCGTCGGCATCATCGACGGCAACGCCAACGCGACGCTGACGGCGATCGTCATCATCTCCATGGTGCTGACACCGCTGGCGATCATCGCCTTGCGGTATCTGACACCACACGACGAGCAGTCGCTCGACGGCGTAGATGTCGCCGATGGCCTGACCGGCAGCGTGCTAATCATCGGTTTCGGCCGCTTCGGGCAGATCGCCAGCCAGCCGCTGCTGCTGCGCGGCATCGACGTCTCGATCATCGACAATGAGGTCGAGATGATCCAGGCGGCGGCCGATTTCGGCTTCAAGGTCTACTATGGCGACGGCACCCGGCTGGACATCCTGCATGCCGCCGGCGCCGGCCGGGCGCGCGCCGTACTGATCTGCGTCGACAAGCCGGATGCCGCCGTCCGCATCGCACAGCTGATCAAGGCTGAGTTTCCTTTGCTCACAGTGCTGGCACGCGCTTTCGATCGTGGCACCGCGCTGCAACTCATTCGCGCCGGCGTTGATTACCAACTGCGTGAAACCTTCGAATCCGCACTTGTTTTCGGCGGCTCGGCCCTGGAATCGCTGGGTGTCGATCCGGAAGACGTGGCTGAAACGATCGAAGATGTCAGACGCCGCGACACCGACCGCTTCGAAACTCAGCTCGCCGAAGGCATTCGCGCCGGACAGCGCTTCTTGAAAGGCAATATCGGCACGCCGATTCCGACACCGCTCTCCACGCCACGCCGCCCTGGTCAGGCGCTCAACGAAGAGACGGCCGGCGTGCTGCACAAATCCGAACCCGCTGACTGAGCAAGGAATCAGGCATGGAATTGGACAGCAGAGCCCTGTCGGTCACCAAGTTCTGGCGCGATGCCGGCGAGGACGCGTGGTTCGAGAAGAATGAGGCATTCGATGCCGTCTTCCGCGACCGCTTTCTGGATCTGCACTACGCGGCGGCGCGGCGTGAATGCGACGGCTGGCTGGAGCATGCCGAAGGCTCGCTGGCGCTGATGATCCTGCTCGACCAGTTTCCGCGGAACTGCTTTCGCGGCACCGGCCATATGTACGCGACCGACCCGCTCGCCAGATATTTTGCCGCAAAGGCGATCGCGGCCGGCCATGATCTGGCGCTCGAAGAGGAAGTCCGCGTCTTCCTCTATCTGCCGTATGAGCATTCGGAATTGCTCGCCGACCAGCACATATCGGTCGATCTGACCCAGGCCAGGGCCGAACCCTATCTGAAGTATGCTGTCGAACACCTTGATATAATTCAGAATTTCGGCCGTTTTCCGCACCGAAACAGGATGCTTGGCCGCGAAACCACCCCACAGGAGCAGACGTTCCTGGATGGCGGCGGATTCTCGGGCTAAAAGTGGCCGCCACCTCGTCCGGATGTCAGGCTAGCCACCAATCCCGGCCGGACGACAATCGCTCGATGCCAGAGGTGTCGACGGCGACCAGCCGGTCCGTGATGCTGCGACCATTGACGACCAGGCTGGGCGCGATCTCGGCCAGCGGCGCCAGCACGAAGGCACGCTCCAGCATGCGCGGATGCGGCACCTCCAGCCCCGTCTCGTGAATGACGCGGTCGCCGAACACCAGAATGTCGATGTCGATCAGCCGTGGCCCCCAGCGCTCCTCGCGCACCCGCTTCAGCTTGCGTTCGGCATCGAGGCAAAGGTCGAGCAAGGCACGCGGCGCTAGCCCGGTGGAAATTTCCGCAGCCGCATTGAGAAAATCCGGCTGATCGAGCTTGCCCCAGGGTGGCGTGCGATAGAGTGAGGAGACGCCGGTGACACGCGTGTCCGCGTCGGCATCCAGCATGCGCAACGCCGCGCCCATCGACTTTGCCGGGTCGCCAAGATTGCCACCAAGGCTGAGATAGACCGTACTATTCGGGCCAGACAACGGTCACCTCGACGTAATCGAGCACGCCGGGCACCGGGGCGTTGGGCTTGCGCACCGTGATTTCGGCTTTCTTGATTTGCGGAAAACGCGCCGTCAGCGCACGGGCCACTTCGAGCGCCAGGGACTCGATCAGGAAACGGCGCTGCCCGGTGATGATCTTTTCGATCACCGTGAACGCAATGCCATAGTTGACGGTGTCATCGATGGAATCCTCGACAAGCGCCCGGCCGGGATCGACGGTGAGCGCGGCATCGACATAGAAGCGCTGGCCGAGCCTCTCTTCCTCGTCCAGCACGCCGTGCCGGGCAAAGAAAGCGCAGTTCTTCATGCGGATGACATACATCGCTCAGTTTCTCGCCCGGTCGGTTTGACGCGCCAGCATAGCATCGGCGAGCGCCAATGCGTCCACGTTGAATGCGACATCGTGGACGCGAAACAGATCGGCGCCCTTGAGCCGCAAGATGACGCTGGTCGCCGCTGTTCCAACCCCTCTGTCGGCGGCATCGCGGCCGGTGACCGTGCCGATGAAGCGTTTTCGCGACGTACCGGCCATCAGCGGCAAGCCCAGTATATGCAGCTCGGAAAAGCGAGCCATCAGGTCGAGATTTTCCTCCGCCGTCTCCTTGGCGAATCCGAATCCCGGATCGAGCACGATATGGTCGTCGGCAACGCCGTTCTGGCGGGCGATCTCCAGCGATTTCCGCAGGAACGCCAACTGATCGGCAATCACGTCCGGCAGCTTCCGGCGATCCCGCCCGGTATGCATGATGACAAGCCCGGCGCCGGTATCGGCGGCGACGCGCGCAATGTCGGGCTCGCGCTGCAAACCCCAGACATCGTTGACGATATGCGCACCGGCGGCAACCGCGAGCCGCGCGGTCTCGGCGCGATAGGTGTCGACCGAGATCAGCACCTCGCCAGTGCTCGCCAGTGCTTCGATCACCGGCAGGATGCGGGCCTGTTCCTCGCTTGCCGATACCGCGGCGGCACCGGGGCGGGTCGATTCTCCGCCGATGTCGACGACCAATGCCCCTTCCGCCATGATGCGCCGTGCCTGGGTCAGTGCCGTTTCGGGGGCGTCGAACAGACCGCCGTCGGAAAAGCTGTCGGGCGTGACGTTGAGGATGCCGACGACCACGGCCTTACCGCCAAGGTCGAGATGGCGCCCATGCGCCAACTGCCACCGCCTAGCCGTCATTGCTCATCAACCATGGAGTTCATCAATCATGTGTGATCCCCGGCGGATCAATTCCGTTGCGCCGGCAACGGCCGTAAAGCAAGGTGGTCGAAGAGGCAACATGATGAAACCATCCATGCTTGGCATGAAACAATTCCTGCTTGGCGCGCTGCTCGCCCTGACCGCGATCCCGGCGGGTGCGGCCAATCTCGTCAAGACGTACAGCTACTTCGCCGTTGGCGGCAGCACGCTCGATGAAATCGAGGCACAGCTCTTCAAACGCGGGCCGGAGGTGAAAAGCACGGGTACGCGCCACCCTGGCGCCACGCAAATGGCCTTCACCACCCGCATCAGCTATGCGCGGACATCGAGCTCCTGCCGGATCGCCGATGCCGTGGTGACCGTCAAAGTGAAGGTGATCCTTCCCGAATGGCGCCGCACACGCAAGGCCGATGCCGATGTCAGGCTGTTCTGGGACACGCTCTCGGCCGACATCAAGCGACATGAGGAGCGCCACGTCGAGATCGCGAAGAACCATGGCCGCGAGCTCGAACAGGCGCTGGAAGCCACCTACCCGCAAAGGAACTGCGACGCCGCCAAGGCCAAGGCCGCCGCCATCACGGCGGCCGTTCTGGCCAGACATGACCGTGCCCAGGTCCAGTTCGACCGTGTCGAAAGCGTCAATTTCCAAAGCCGCATCCTCAGGTTGCTGCGCTACCGGATGGAGCGCATCGGCAACGGTAAACTGCCGCCGGCCTGAATCCGCCGAGGCGTTGAATGGCGGCGCAGGCCAATTGCGCTGAAGCGTAGTGCCAGCTTCGAAAAATTTCCGAGCACAGGTCGAAATCGGCCTATACGGGACGACATATGTCAGGTTCGCCAGGGCGACCTTCGAAAGATCAATGCGGCCAACGCGATCAACACGCTGGAATGGCTGAATGGGGCCGGCCAGCCGCAAGCATACGGATGAATGGACATGGACCAGACTGTCGATAGTCGGACGGCGGTGAAGAGCGACGCGCCTCTCAGCGAAAGCGAAAAGAACGCAATCATCGGTGGCGTACTCCTGTCGATGCTTCTGGCAGCGCTTGACCAGACCATCGTCGCGCCGGCGATGCCGACCATGGCGCGCCTGCTCGGCCATGCCGAATATCTGCCATGGATCGTGACCGGTTACCTGTTGACCGCCACCGCGATGGCGCCGCTCTATGGCAAGATATCGGATGTTTATGGTCGCCGGCCAACGATTTACGCGGCAATCCTCATCTTCCTTGCCGGATCTCTGGTTAGCGCCATGGCGCCTAACATGCTGGTCCTGATTGTCGGCCGCGCGATCCAGGGCGCCGGCGGCGGCGGCCTGTTCGCGTTGGCGCAGACCGTGATCGGTGACCTCGTGCCGCCGCGCGAGCGCGCGCGCTACTCGGCCTGGATCGCGGGAACCTGGGCGGTCGCCAGCATCGCGGGCCCGCTTTTGGGCGGCACCTTCGCCGAGCATCTCCACTGGTCGCTGATCTTCTGGATCAACATCCCGCTTGGTCTCGTCGCCATGGCCATCATCAACAAGCCGCTGAGAAAGCTGCCGATCGCGGCAAAACATCATCGCATCGATGGCCTAGGCGCGTTGCTGCTCGTCGCGGCCACCGCCTTGCTGTTGCTGGCGTTGAACTGGGGTGGCAGCGAATATCCATGGCAGTCACGCGAAATCTTTGGGCTGCTCGCCTGTTCGGCTGTCATCTGGAGCGCCTTTGCGTTGCGGCTGCTGCGCGCGGCCGAACCGCTGATCTCGCTCGAGGTGCTTGGCAACCCGATCGTCCTTGCCGGCACGTTGTCATTGTTCCTGCTGCAGGCCGCCAATATCGGGCTCGCGGTCTACCTGCCGGTCTACTTGCAGTCCATCCTCGGGCTTTCGGCCAGTGAATCGGGAACCGCCATGCTTGGGCTCATGCTCGGCACCGTTGCGGGCGCGACATTCAGCGGCCGCACGATTCCCCGGTTCGTTCACTACAAGCGGATCGCGATGGTAGGGGTGACCTTCGCCATCCTGTGCCTCGGCATACTTAGCCTGGTGGCGGGGCATGCTTCCCTGCTGATCGTCGAGATTCTGACGACCTGCATCGGCCTGGGCAGCGGCACGACATTTCCGGTTGCCACCGTGTCGGTTCAGAATGCCGTCGATCAGGCCCATCTCGGCGTCGCCACCGGCGTACTGACCTTCCTTCGTTCTTTGGGCAGCGCGCTTGGCGTCGCCATCCTTGGCGCGGTCGCGCTCGGCTACGGCCTGCCGCTTGCCGGAGAAGGGACCCAAGCGGCCAGCACCGCCGTCGAGGCACTGGCATTCGTGATGATCTTCTTCACCGCGGCAGCGATGCTGGTCATGGCGCTCGTCGCGCTGGTGCTGATGCCGGAAAAGCCGCTGCGCGGCCATCCCGAGGCTCCGGTGCTGGCTGACTGACAAAAGACGTGAAGCGCGTCGGCTGCATTTGATTATTCAAAGCGACACGTTTCAGGAAGCTTCCACCACGCCGAGCTTCTTCTGCAGGCTGGTCGAGGAGGTCGTGTACTGGAACACGATACGCTCGCCGGGGCTGATGACGCGCTTGGCGGCCTGCGCCATCAGCGCCACCTCGTGGAAACCCGACAGGATCAGCTTCAACTTGCCCGGATACCAGTTGATGTCGCCGACCGCGAAGATGCCGGGCACCGATGTCTGGAACTTCTCGGTATCCACCGGAATGAGGTTCTCGTGAAGATTGAGCCCCCACTCCGCGATCGGTCCGAGCTTCATGGTCAGGCCGAAGAACGGCAGCATGCGCGTACAAGGCACCTCGACATCGCCGTCCGGCCCCTTGATGGTGGCCGATGACAGCTGGCCGTCGGCGCCGGTCAATCCGGTCACCTGCCCGACCTGGAAATGCAGCTGCTTCATCTCCTGCATGGCATACATCTTGTTGACGCTGTCGGGCGCGGCACGGAATTCAGGCCGCCGGTGCACCAGCGTCACGCTCTTTGCCACAGGCTGCAGGTTGAGCGTCCAGTCGAGCGCCGAGTCGCCGCCGCCGACAATGACGAGGTCGTGGTCGCGAAAATCCTCCATCCGCCGCACCGAATAGAAGACACTCTTGCCTTCATAGGGCTCGATGCCCGGGATCGGCGGACGCTTGGGCTGGAAGGAGCCGCCGCCGGCGGCGATCACCACCACCTTGGCCTCGAACACTTCGTTCTCGTCGGTGGTGACGCGAAAACTGCCGTCCTCCAGCTTTTCGAGGCTGGAAACCATGCGGTTGTAGGTGAAATCAGGCTTGAACGGCGCGATCTGCTCAAGCAGTTTGTCAACCAGCCCCTGCGCCGAGATCGAGGGCCAGCCGGGAATGTCGTAGATCGGCTTTTCCGGATAAAGTTCCGCGCATTGGCCGCCGGGCCGGTCGAGGATGTCGATCAGGTGGCACTTCATGTCGAACAGGCCGAGTTCGAACACGGCAAACAGGCCGACAGGCCCTGCCCCGACAATAAGCACGTCTGTCTTGGTGGTCTCGGTCATGCGATGTGCCTCGCTGCGAAGAGAGCAGGACACTGCATGACCAATGCTCCGCTGCCAAGCCGCAGCGGGAAAAATCAGTTGGCAAGGATCCTGCGCTTATCCCTGGCGGGCGGGCACGCGGACAACCAGGCCGTCAAGCGCGTCGCGCACCTTGATCTGGCACGACAGGCGTGAGTTCGGCTGGACCTCGTAGGCGAAGTCCAGCATGTCCTCTTCCATCGCTTCCGGCTCGCCGACCTCAGCCGTCCAGGCTTCGTCGACATAGACGTGACAGGTCGCGCAGGCACAGGCGCCGCCGCATTCCGCCTCGATGCCGGGCACGGCGTTGCGGATCGCGTTCTCCATGACCGTCGAGCCGTTCTCGGCGTCCACGTCGAAATGTGTGCCGTCATGGGCGATGAAAGTTAGCTTGGTCATTTGTCACCTGAAGGGAGTTGCAGCCGAGATAATCACTCCGGCGAGCAAGTCAACTGCCGCGCGAAAGCGCCGCCCCGTGACGTTTTTCCGCAAACCGGGTTTGGTGCCGGATTCAGCGACTGATGGCGGCGATGAAATCGCGCACTTCGTCGATCAGCGTGCCGAGTCGCTTGAGCGTCTGGTTGTCTTCCGGCCGGCGCTCGATCTCGGTGACGCAATCGGCAATGGCAAAGGCACCCACGCCGCGTGCCGAGCCCTTGAGCCCATGGGCGAGCAGAAGCCGGTCCTTGATGTCGGCGTCGACTATTCGGTCGCGCACCGACAGCGCCTGTTGTACAAACAGCGCCAGCACCTCCTGCTCGAGGCCGCGGTCGCCCATCGTCTGGCGGGCAAGGTGTGCCAAATCGACCGGCCGCGACCGCCTCGGTCCGGATACGTCGCCCCCGGGCATTGAGAAGGCAATGCCGCTTTCGCCACGCATGAACTCGAACTCCGTTTCTTCAATCGCCCCAAAACCTAGGCGAATCCAGTGGACAACGGGTTAATGGATGGCCCCGAAAAATGTTGCGAAAACGGCGCCGAAATCACGGTTGCGTTAACCTTATATTTAAAGTTTTACGTATCCCGCGGAATGCATGTTTTCTTTACCCCCCTGTGTCATTACGATACGAGGGGTCCATTTTCAGCCTCCTGCGCGTGGTACGACAAACAGAATTATAAGCCCGCGGCAGCTAGTACAGGGTAGCGAAGGCATGGCAAAGAAACCAACGACGACGAGAACTCTCGACAGCGACGTGGCCAGGGAACTGGAGAAGGCGCTTGATATCGACCTCAGCAATGACGTCGGCAGCGGCGACCTCGACATCGCGGCTTCGATGGAGGATCTGGAAGCACAGATATCCCAGGCCGCCGACGAGCTGGCACGCGAGGGACGCAATCAGAAACCAGAGTCCGTGGTCAATCAGAACCAAGCCCAGAGCCAGGCCGCAAAACCCGCACCAAAGGCCAAGCCCGCCGAGTTGCGCCCCGTGGAAACACGCAATGGCGCCCAGCCCGCGGGCTTCGCCCCGGCCAATGACGATCGCCAGAAGGACTACAAGACGCTCCTGCACAGCCTCAACAGGCGTGCCTCGAACACCATTTACTGGGTCGTTGCCTTCGTTTCGCTCGCCTGGTTCGCCGGCGCCGGCGGATTGGCCAATCTCCTTTTCGGACCGAGCATCTGGAGTATCCGCACGCTCGACCAGTTCCTTGCCCGTCCGGAGCTGATCGGCCTCGCCGTCGCGGCGATCGTGCCGGTGATCCTGTTCTGGGCCTTCGCGGCCATGATTCGCCGCGCCCAGGAAATGCGCATCGCCGCCCAGTCGATGACCGAAGTTGCCTTCCGCCTGACCGAACCGGAAAACCTTGCCCAGGATCGCGTCATGATGATCGGCCAGGCCGTTCGTCGCGAGGTCGCGGCCATGGGCGAAGGCATCGAACGCACGCTTGCCCGCGCCGTCGAGCTGGAGACGCTGGTGCACAGCGAAGTCAACCAGATCGAACGCTCCTATTCCGAGAATGAGTCCCGCATCCGTTCGCTGGTCGACGGGCTCGGCAGCGAACGCGAAGCCGTCGTCACCCACGCAGAGCGCGTCCGCGCGTCGATCACCGGTGCGCATGAGACGCTGAAGGACGAGATCGGCGCCGCCTCCGACATCATCCGCGACAGCATTCTCAATGCGTCGACCAAATTGTCGATGACCATCACCAATTCCGGCGACACGCTCATCGACCGCATCAACGAAAGCTCGATGTCGATCTTCGATTCGGTGGAAGGCCGGCTCGATTCGATCACCGACCGGCTGTCGACTTCGGGCGAGGCCTTCGCCAGCCTTCTCGACACCCGCATCGCCAAGCTGACGGACACCACGGACGGCCTGACACGGTCGTTGACCGATCTGCTCGACGATCGCACCACCGGCATGGTGTCGCTGCTTGGCGGCGCCGCGCGCACGCTCAATTCCGAATTCGAGGCCAGCCTCAACGGCATCGAACGCACGCTCGCCGAACGCGGCCAGGCGCTGATCAGCGAGTTCCAGACCCGCGCCGAGGCGCTGGACACCGGAACGCAGAAGCTCAATGCGGCCCTTGAGGCCCGCGCCCGCCAGATCAACGAGACACTGGTCGAGCGCGCCCGCGAAATCGCCCACACCTTTGCCGAGAGCAAGGACACGCTGTCGGCGATGATCGATCAGGGCAAGACCCAGATCGGCGCCGATATGGCCGACATCGTCACCTCGACCTCCTCCATGCTCGAAGCCCGCGCCAGCGACTTCGCCGGGCGCATGGAAGCCGCCCGTCACGTCGTCTCGCGTTCGTTCGACAGCGACATCCAGCGGCTCGCCGATGCCCGTGTCGGCATCGAGGAAGCCGTCGAGAACCATAGCAGAAAGCTGGCCGAAAGCCGCGAGCGCATGGCCGAGGCCATGCAGGCCGATCTGGCGAAGTTCGCAGAGAGCCGCGCCGGTATCGATGCGGCGGTGACAGACCAGGTGCAGAAGCTGGCCGAAGGCCGCACCCTGATCTCGCGCGCTCTCGAAGAGGATCTGCGCAAGGTCAATGAATCACGGGCGGCCATCGATGCGTCGCTTGGCAGCCATCTCGAAAGGCTGGAAGAAGGCCGCAACAGGCTCTCCGCCGCCCTGAACGAAGACTCAGGGAAACTGGTGCAAGCCCGTACGATCATTGATGAAATGGTTGCCGGCCATGTCGGAAAACTAGCCGAAGGCCGTAACATCCTGTCGCGCGCCCTGGAAGCCGATCTCGGCAAACTGTCGGACAGCCGTGCCGACATCGACGGTCTGGTCGCCGGTCAGGTGGAAAAGATCGCCGAAGGCCGCGCCGTGCTCGCCAAGGCGTTGGAAAACGACATCATCGGCATCAAGAGCCTCATCGAAACCCATTCCGCCAAGCTGGCGGAAGACCGCACGCAGCTTTCCCATTCGCTGGACGACGATCTATCCGGCATACGCGGCCTGATCGAAAGCCATTCGGGACGGCTGGCCGAAGACCGCAGCCTGCTGTCACAGACCCTCGAAGCCGACCTTGCCAAGCTGGCGGAGAGCCGCTCCAGCATCGACGGGCTCGTCGCCGGCCAGGTCGAGAAGCTGGCCGAAGGGCGCGACATTCTCAAACGCGCGCTTGAATCTGATCTGAACACGATCAAGGGCGTCATATCGAGCCAGTCGGAAAAGTTGGCCGAGGATCGCGGCCAACTTTCGCGGGTGCTGGAAACCGATCTGGAGAATGTGAACAGCGTCATCGCCGACCACATGAACAGGCTGGTGCAGGATCGTTCGACCCTGTCCAAGGCCCTTGAGGACGATCTCGCCAAGCTGGCGGAGAGCCGCTCCAGCATCGACGGGCTGGTCGCCGGCCAGGTCGAGAAGCTGGCGGAAGGCAGAGATATCCTGCGGCGCGCCCTGGAATCCGACCTCAATGCGATCAAGGGAACCATTGCCGACCAGTCGCAGAAACTGGTCGATGACCGGGCACAGTTCGCCCGGGCGCTCGAGGCTGATCTCGAAAGCGTCAACGGCCTCGTCAACAGCCATTCCGAACGGCTCGCCCAGGATCGTTCGACCCTGTCGAGATCACTTGAGGCCGACCTCGACAACGTCGCCGGCCTGGTCGACAGCCACGCGGAAAGGCTTGTCCAGGAGCGCTCGACCCTGTCGAAGGCGCTTGAAGACGACCTAGCCAAGCTCGCCGAGAGCCGCTCCAGCATCGATGGCCTTGTCGCCGGCCAGGTCGAGAAACTCGCCGAAGGCCGCGATGTTCTCAAGCGCGCGCTGGAAGCCGACCTTGCCAAGCTGGCCGAGAGCCGCTCCAGCATCGACGGTTTGGTCGCTGGTCAGGTGGAGAAACTGGCCGAAGGCCGCGATATTCTCAAACGCGCCCTCGAAGCTGACCTGCAGAAGCTGGCCGAAAGCCGCGGCGATATCGACGATGTCATTGCCGGACATGTCGGCAAGCTGTCCGAAGGCCGCAATATGCTGACCCGCGCACTGGAAGACGATCTCGGCAAGCTCGTCGAGACCCGCAAGGACGTCGACCGCTCGCTGTCGGGCCATATCGACCAGATCGCCGCCAGGAGCACCGATATCTCCGCGGCGATCGCAAGCGATGTCGAGAAGATCGAGCAGGCGTTCAGCCGCCAGACCGGCATCATCGAGGAGCGCGCCGGCACCATGGAGCGTGCGCTCTCGACAGGCGTCGACAACGTCCGCGCTGTGCTCGAAAAGAGCGCCGTGTTTGTCGCCGGCGCCTTGCGCGAGAAGGTGCTGGAAGTCACCAGCACGCTGCACGAGCAGGCCGGTGCCGCGTTCAGCGACGCCGACCGCAAGATCGCCGAGCGCGCCGAGCAGACTTCCGCAGCCCTGCTGGCACGGGCCGAGGACATCGCCCGCACGTTCGAGGACGCGGACCGTCGCCTGCACGCCCGTGCGGAAGATACGTCGAACGCCTTGCTCGCCCGCGCGGAAGATACGTCCAGTTCGCTGCTGGCCCGCGCCCATGAATCCGCCGATCAGCTGGCTGCTCGTGCAAGCCAGATCGCCGGCGCCTTCGACGTGGCGGACCAGAAGCTCGCCGCCCGCGCCCAGGAAACCACCGACCAGCTGACCGCCCGGGCTCAGGACACCGCCGATCATCTGGCCGCCCGTGCAAGCGAGATCGCCGGTACGTTCGATGCAGCCGACCAGAAGCTGGTCGCCCGCGCCATCGAAACGGCCCAGTCGCTGGCCGCTCGCGCCGGCGACATCTTGCGCAATTTCGAAGGCGCCGACCAGCGGCTCGGCATGCGCATTGGCGAATCGGCCGAAGCGCTTGCCGCCCGTGCATCGGACCTCGGCCGCATCTTCGATGCCGCCGACCAGCAATTGGTCTCGCGCATCGCCGAAGGTTCGGAAGCGCTGTCGAGCCGTGCCTCCGAAATCGGCCGCATCTTCGACGACGCGGATCAGCGTCTGGTGTCGCGCATCGCCAGCAGCACCGCCACGATCGGCGAGCACGCCGAGACCATCGTCGGCGCCTTTACCGACACCGAGCAAAGGGTCGCCGAACGTGCAAGGCGGACCGGCCAGGAAATGGCCGTGCATGCCCGCGAAGTCGAACAGGCGCTTGCCGGCGCCGATGAGCGGCTTGCGTCGAGCGCCGCGGCCGCGGCCGCCCGTGTCGAAGAGCAGGTCTCAGGCGTCGAGAACCGCCTCGCCCATACGGCCGAGACCATGGGCCAGAAGCTCAACGAGCAGGTGTCGAATGCCGAGGCCCAACTCGTCTCGCGCGCCAATGTCATCGCGGAAACGTTCACCGCGGTCGGCCAGCATATCGGCCAGAGCACCAACGATGCCGCCAAGACGATCGGCGCCAACACCCGCGAACTCAACACCATGCTCGCGGCGCGTTCGGCCGAAATGTCGAAGATCCTCGACGAAACCGCACGGCCTTTGGTCGAGCGCTTTGCCCAGGGCGGCTCGGAACTGCAAAAGAGCATGGCAGAGGTCACCGAACGCGCCACCGAGAAGCTGCGCAGCGAGAATGCCGCCCTTGTCGACGCGCTCGCCAGCCGTACCGCCGAGACCTTGTCGGCGGTCGAAGGCGCTCGCTCGTCGCTGTCCGACAGCGTCGCCGATCTCATCGGCCGCATGACCAAGTCCAGCTCGCAGCTCGGTCAGCTGATCGAGCAGGCCGCGGTCAATCTCGGCCAGGTCGATGAACGCCTCAGCGGCAGCACACAAAGCTTCGCCGCCACCACGGAGAAGGCCGCTCAGACCTTCGCCAGTTCGGCGCGACTGGTCGATTCGAACACGACAAGGCTGACTGAACTGTCGTCGTCCACCTTGCGCGAGGTCGCGTCGATCGCCACCAAGTTCGACGAACATAGCCGCCTGCTGTCCAGCGCTTCGGACCTGTTGAGCTCGGCCCAGAGCAACCTCGAACACACGCTCGAACGGCAGTCGTCGCTCGAAGACCTCGCCGTCGGCTTGGTCAAGAAGTCGGAAGATCTCGAAAGGGTCATGCGCTCGTTCGAAAACCTCGTCGGCCAGACGCTGCAGAACGCCGAGGGCAAGACGATGGAGTCGGCCGACAAGATCCGCAACGCCATCACCGACGTCGTCGATTCGGCTACCAAGCGCTTCGCCGATGCGACCGAGGAGATGCGGCGCACCGCTGGCTCGATCAAGAGCGAGCTCGACCTCACCCGCGCCGAGCTCAAGAAGGGCGTCATCGAAATGCCGGAAGAGGCCAAGGAATCGACCTCGGCCATCCGCCGCGCCGTTTCCGAGCAGATCAATGCGCTGAAAGAGCTTTCCGAGATCGTTGCGAAATCTGGCCGCAATGGTGACGGGTCCGAGCCACGCAATCTGCGCCCGGCGCCGCAAGCGCCGGCCGCACGCGCCGCCGAACCACCGCGCCGTGCACCGTCGCCGCAGCCGGAGCTGCGCACGCCCCAGGCACCCTTGGGCGGCCCTGCATTGCGCGGCACGCTCGACCTTGAGCGTCCGGCCGACTCGGCACCCCGTCCGCGTTCGGACGCCAGTGCCCGCACGCCGCAAGGCGGCTGGGTGCGCGATCTCCTGACCGCGGCGTCGAACGACGAGGACCTGAGGCCCGCGGCACCCTCGGAAGGGCCGCGCGCGGCCCCTGCCCAGCGCTCGCCCCTGCATGTCGTGGAATCGCTGAACTCGCTCTCCGTCGATATCGCGCGGGCCATCGATCACGAAGCGTCGATCGAGTTGTGGAACCGCTACCGGCGCGGCGAGCGTGACGTGTTCACGCGGCGGCTCTACACGCTGAAGGGTCAGCAGACGTTCGACGAGATCCGTCGCAAGTATCAGGCGGAGGCCGAGTTCCGCGCCGCCGTCGACCGTTACTGCGACGATTTCGAGAAGCTGCTCAACGATGTCTCGCGCAACGACCGCGACAACATCATGGCGCAGACCTACCTGACGTCGGACACCGGCAAGGTCTACACCATGCTGGCCCACGCCAGCGGCCGCCTGCACTAAGACAGCAATTGAATAGGCGGGGCCATGGGTCCCGCCTGTGACTGCCTTAACATCCAGCACGCGCTGAACCTGGATGCGTTCGGGAATCGTCCAAAGTCCGATTCCCAACGGCACCAAGTCCACTGGCAAAGCTCCGCCTACGCTCAAAGGATGTGATCGTGAAGACGGCAATCATATTCGACTGCGAGTTTCTTTGCCTCGAAGGTTCGCAACGTCGATTCTGGTGTGCGGCCCACGACCCCGACCCGGTGATCGTGCAGATCGGCGCCGTCAGACTAGGACTCGGGGACGACTTTCCCCTGTTGGGCACGCACAAGGCCTATATCAGACCGGTCGACCGGTTTGGCAACAGATACGCCCTCGACCCGTTCTTCACCAAGCTGACCGGCATCACCGAGGAAGACTTGGAGACCGAAGGGGTAGACCTCGGGGAAGCCCTCGCGGACGTCGATCGCTTTTCCGATGGAGCGCGGTTCTGGTCCTGGGGCAAGGACGAACTGAACATGGTCGCCATCAGTTGCTATATCGCGGGCATTCAAGCTTCGATCCCGGCCACCCGGTTCGACAACGCCGTCAGGCTGCTGGTCGAGGCTGGGATGCCGACCGAGGATCTGGCGAGAACGCCGAGCAACAAGCTTGCGGACTACTATGGCATCGAACACCCGCCATTGCAGGGGCACGACGCGCTCAATGACGCGCTGTCTGTGGCCTACACCCTGCAGCACGTGATGAAGACTGGAAAGCTCCGGCCGGACATCTTCGACCGCTTGTAGGGGATTCTGGCACCTCGCGCTCAGATCACCGAATCCGTCCAGCGCACGATCTGCCGGGCGGCATCGCCGAACGCGTTGTCGAGCGCGTTGACATAGGCTGGATTGCCGCTGCCCGAAACCGGCGCGGATGCGGTGAAGCTCTTCGAGGCACGCACCTCGCCATTGCGGTCGTTCAGAATGCGCACGAACAGGTCGACCTCGGCATGCTCGCCGCCGTCGACGCGCACCTCGAACGAACGTATCTCGACGATCACCTGATAGTCGATGGCCAGGCCCTCGCCCGGCTTGCCGACGCCGGCAAAGCTGCCTGAGCGCTGGAACGTCTCGGCCAGCCGCGCCTGCACGATCAGCGGCAGCCGGTCGGCCCATTGCGCGCCCTTGAGATACTGGATCGAGCGATCCGACGGCTTGATGACGATGTTCTGGCTGTCCAGCGCCTTGAGCGCCGATGGCTGCGCGATCAGGATCTGACGGCGGCTGTGGCCATGCGCATCGACCGAAGGCGCCGACAGCTCAAAGGTGTCGAGTGGCGCAGGCTTGCCGCCCAACACCGCGCAGCCGGCCAGCGTTAGGGCAAGCAGAGCCGCAGCCGATGTCAACCCGCCCGTTCTCACCCACACAGACTTCACACGCGATCCCCGTTGTCCCCGGATCGTAAGATCAACCCGCTTTCGCGGCTCATGTTCTTGCGGCGCGCCGACGCCGAAGTCAACGCCGCGCCCTGCCATTGAACTGCCGAACCTCGCCCTCGCCACCCGAAAGGATGCGCTGCGGATTGCGGCTGAGATCGGTCACCGCCTCCTCGATGCGGCTGATCGAACGGCGGCTGTCCTGCACCAGTGCTTCGACATTCGACAGCCCCTGGCCCGAGAAACGCGTCAGATTGTCGGTTATGACGCCAAGGCGGGCATTCAGCGTGTCGGCAACCTGCTTGAACGATTTCAGTGTAGCCCTGGCGTCGGCCATCACCCCATCGGCCTGCCCTGAACCGAGCAAGTGGTCGACCCTGGCAAGTATGCCATCGACACGCACCGAGGCATCGTTGAGCCGCTGCGCCAGTTGCTTGGCATCCTTGATCGTCTGGTTGATGTCGTCGGCGCGGTTGGCGAACTTGTCGGTCACCTCCGCGATGTCGGCGGCGGCCTTGTTGGCGTTTTCGCTGGCTTTCTGGATATTGGCAAGCGCCGTGCGCACCTGCGCCGGATCGATGCCGTCGAGCACGCCGTCGACCTTGGCCAGCGTGCCTTGCGTCTGCTTGGCGAAATCGTTGACCGACCCGACCGCCGTGTCGACGTTCTTGATCACGCCGTCGAGCTGTTTCGAAGTCTCCTTGAGGTTGCCTGTCACCGTATCGACGTTGGCGACAATGCTCTTGATCTTGTCCTTGTCGACGGCGTTGAGCAGGCCTTCGGCTGCCTTCAGCGTGCCGTCGAGCTTGCCGGAAACGCCTTTCAGCTCATCGGACAGCGCACTGGCGGCGGACAGGAACTTGTCGATGCCGTCGGAATTCTTGGCCAGCGCGTCGGAAAAGGTCCGCACGTTCTGCACGGTCTGCGTCAGCGGCCCACGAACGTCCCTGGTGAAGCCTTCGAGCTCCGTGAGCACCTTGTCGGCGCGAGTGAAGATGTTCTGCGCTGTCTGCAGGAGGTTGGTCACGGCAGAGGGATTGGCGACGATCTCGGCGACCTTGCCTTCCTTTTCCGCCTGGTCGAGGAGTTTCACTTCCTTGGGATCGGCGCCCTTGAGCTCGATGTTGGCCTGTCCGGTGAGGCCGGCAAGACCGATATCGGCCTGCGTCGACTTGGTGATCGGCGTCAGGCGATCGATCTCGGTATCGGCGATGGCGACGGTCGGATTGTCGACATCGATATAGACGCGCCTGACATCACCGACCTTGACGCCGTTGAACAGCACGAAACTGCCGCGGCCTAGTCCGGACGCCGAGCCTGGAATGCGCACGCGCAGCACCGTCGTCTCGCCCTTCTCGCCGATCGCAGCCGTCCAGTAGACGAAGGCGAACGCCGCCAGGATCGCGGCCAGCGTGAAAATGCCGACAATGACGTAGTTGGCTCTGGTTTCCATTGTCCCACTTATGGCTATGCGCGCGCCGCAAGATCAAGTTGCCGGGCGCGTTTTCCGCGGAAATAGGACTTTACCCACGGTTCCTCGCTCTTCAGCATGTCGTCGATGGTGCCTTCGACCAGCACTTTCTTCTTGCCGAGCACGGCCACCCGGTCACACGCCGTGAAAAGCGTGTCGAGATCATGCGTCACCATATAAACGGTCAGATCCATCGTATCGCGCAGCTTGACCACCAGTTCGTCGAATTCGGCCGCGCTGATCGGATCGAGGCCGGATGTCGGCTCGTCGAGGAAGACGATATCGGGGTCGAGTGCCAGCGCCCGGGCCAGCGCGGCGCGCTTGATCATGCCGCCGGAAAGTTCGGACGGGAATTTCTGCGCCGCGTCAGGCGGCAATCCGACCAATTCGATCTTGAGCAACGCCAGCTCATCCATCAGCTTCTTAGGCAGGTCGAGATATTCGCGCATCGGCACCTGGACGTTTTCCTGTACCGTCAGTGCCGAAAACAGGGCGCCGTGCTGGAACAGCACGCCAAGCCGCATATCGATGCGCAGACGCTCCACTTCGCTGATCTTCTCGACATCGACGCCGAACAGCTTGATCGTTCCCGACTGCTTGCGCGTCAGGCCGAGAATGGTTCGCAGCAGAACTGACTTGCCGGCGCCCGAGGCGCCGACAAAGCCAAGGATCTCGCCGCGCCTGATATCGAGCGACAGTTTGTCGAGGATGAGCTTGTCGGCGAAGGACACGCTGATGTCGTGCGCGGAAAGCACGATGTCGCCCTCGCCCGTGTCGTCAGTCAGCGCACTTGCCTTTTTCCGGTCTCGCAGCTTCATCTCAAAACTCGATCGCTGCGTAGAACATGGCGAAAAGCCCGTCGAGGATGATGACGACGAAAATCGACTTCACCACCGAGGCTGTCACGTGCTGGCCGAGCGATTCCGCGCTGCCGCCAACCTTCATGCCTTCGACCGAGGCAATCGTGCCGATGATCATGGCCATGAACGGCGCCTTGATCAGGCCGGCGAAAATCGTGCTGAGATCGATGGCGACGCGCAGCCGGTCGATGAAGGCGGCCGGCGCGATGTCGGAATAGAGCCAGGCAGCCAGTATGCCGCCGCCGAGTGCGGCGAAATTGGCGATGATCGTCAGGCACGGCAAGGCGATGACCAGCGCCACGAGCCGTGGAAAGACCAGGACGCCGATCGGGTTGAGCCCGATGACCTTCAGCGCGTCGACCTCCTCGCGCATCTTCATCGAGCCGATCTCGGCGGTGATCGCGCTGCCGGAGCGGCCGGCGATCATGATCGCCGTCATCAGCACGCCGAGTTCGCGCAGGATCAGCACGCCGACCAGGTCGACGACGAATATATCGGCACCGAAATAGCTGAGCTGATAGGCGCCTTGCTGGGCGACGATGGCGCCGACGATCGCCGACATCAGCACCACCACCGGAATGGCGCCGACGCCCATGCGGTCGATCTGGTTGAAGATTGCCGCCGGATTGACGGCATGACCACGACCGAGCTTCATCTGCGCGCCGCGGATGGTGGCGCCGAGGATGTTCATCGAGGCGAGGAAGTCGTCGCGCATCTCGTAGACGCGGCGGCCGACCGCCTCCAGCGCGCGGATGACGATATTGGGCGGACCGGCGGCGCCGGATTCGGGTTCGCGTCGCACGGCCTCGCCCACAGCGTCGAGCAGGATCGAAGCGATCTCGCTCTGGCCTTGCATCTGGATCTCGACGCCCTTCTTCTCGAAGGCGCTTACCAGCCGGTCGATCAGCCAGGCGCCGGCGGTGTCCATCTTCTCGATCTTGGAAAGATCGAGCGCCAAAGTTTTGAAGCCGCTTCGTTTTTCGATCTTGCGCATGTCGGCGTCGATCAGCGCGACGGTCCGTGTCGTCCAGATTCCGGAGAAGGCGCAGCCGAGAACGCCGTCCTCCTCGCCGATTGCCACGCGCGGTTCGTGGTCAGCCTCCCCCGCGGTCGTGCCGCTTGCGTCGCGCTTGCCAATGGTCAACATGGCGTCCTGTTTAGCCTGACGGGTCTGACCTGTCGATTTGCCGACAACGCTTGTCGCATAGCAGGAGCAGAAAAATATGGCGCGTGTCATTTCGGTCGAGGCCGAGCGTTTTCCAATCGCCGGAACCTTTACGATTTCGCGCGGTTCCAAGACCGAAGCCGAAGTGATCTGCTGCACGATCAGCGACGGCGGCAACGCCGGCCGCGGCGAATGCGTTCCCTACAAGCGCTATGGCGAGACGATGGACGGCGTGCTCGAGGCGATCGAAGCCATGCGCGACCGGATCGCCGGCGGCATCAGCCGAACCGCCTTGCTCACGGCCATGCCGGCCGGAGCCGCCCGCAACGCTATCGATTGCGCGCTGTGGGACCTCGAAGCCAAGCTGAGCGGCAAACCGGTGGCATCCAGCATCGGTGCCGCTCCACTACGGGCGCTCGAAACCGCCTACACGCTGTCGCTCGGCGAACCGGAAGCGATGGCGGCGCAGGCCCGCGCCAATGCGGCGCGGCCCCTGCTCAAGGTCAAGATCGGTGGCGACAACGACATCGCCCGTATCCGCGCGGTAAGCCAAGCAGCGCCCGACAGCCGCATCATCCTCGACGCCAATGAGGGCTGGACCGACGATAATATCGTGGCAAACCTCGCTTTTGCCGCCGAGCAAGGCATCGCGCTGATCGAACAGCCGCTGCCGGCCGGCCATGACGAAATCCTGCGCCATATCGCGCATCCAGTGCCGATCTGCGCCGATGAAAGCGTGCACGAGGTGAAGAATCTCGGAACTCTTATCGGCCTTTACGACGCCATCAACATCAAGCTCGACAAGTCGGGCGGTCTGACAGCTGCCCTTGTGCTGCGCGATCGCGCCCGCGAACTCGGTTTCGGCGTGATGGTCGGCTGCATGGTCGGTACGTCGCTGGCGATGGCGCCGGCGGTGCTGCTCGCTCAGGATGCCGATTTCGTCGACCTCGACGGTCCGCTGCTGCTTGCTCGCGACCGTGTGCCCGGCCTTGTCTACCAGGGCTCGCTGGTGTCACCGCCTGATAAGGCGCTGTGGGGCTGAGCGCGCCGCTAGCCCGATCAGCACCAGGCCGATCAAGGCGATCGGGATCATGGCAAAAAAGCCGTTGACGCCGAACCGCTCGTAAAGCGGGCCGGATGCCAGCGTCATTACCGCCATGAAGAAGCCGTTGGAGAAATAGGCGATGCCTTGCGCGGCGCCGGTTCTTTCCTCGGAGACCGTTTCGCCGATCATCTTCTGCAGGCCGATCAGTACCAGCGCCACCGAGACCGAGTGCAGCGTCTGGACGCCGAAAAATCCGGCAACGCCGAGGCCGAGCGGCCAGACCAGCGGAAAGGCGATCCAGCGCACGATCGAGCCGATCCCTGCCATCACCATGATCGACACGACGGAGAACCGGTCGAAAAAGCGGGTGAACATCATGAACATGCAGACTTCCGCAACCACGCCCCACGCCCACAAAAAGCCGACAACCGAATCGCTGATGCCGATCGATTTCCAGTAGATGGAGACGAAGCCGTAAAGGAATGCGTGGCTGGCGGTGATGACGCCGACGCCGATGGAAAAATACAGGAAATACGGGTTGAGAAGCTTCGGTGCTGAATGCTGGATGTCGGTGGCCGACAGCGGCGAAGCGCGCCGCGGACGGCCAAGACGCGGCGCCAGCAGCCCGGCGGCAAGAGCCGCGACAAACGCCATGAGAATGATCACCGGAACCGCCCGCGAGCCGGTTGCCGACAGGATGAAGCCACCGGCGACATTGGCGAGCAGATAGGAGATCGAGCCCCATTTGCGCATGCTCGTATAGTTCGATCCGAAGCGGCGCACACCCGAAAGCGCAAGCGAATCGGCGATCGGCGAATGCGGCGTCCAGACGATGGTCAGCGCCAGCGACACCGCCAGCACCATCGCATAGGTCGGCGTCAGGAAATAACCGGCCGACAAAAGCAGCGACGCAGCCACCAGCGCGGCATAAACATCGGCGCGATCCCTGGCACGGTCGGCCAGCGCGGTCAGCAACGGCGTCGTCACAACGCGTAGGAACATGGGGGCCGCCAGGATGACGGCGATCTGCTCGGCGTGGAAACCCTTGGCCTGCAGCCACAGCGGAAAGTAAGGCAGATGCGTTCCGAGCGGCACGAACAGCGTCGCGAAGATCAAGCTCATGCGCAGTTCGAAATGGCGCGGCTTGACGAGTTGTTCGGGCGAAAGCGGCGGCAGGGACATGAATCGATCCAATCACGCTGCGCTTGGCCGGACGGCAACGCGTGTCGATCCCTTAACATGAGCGAAAACCGGGCGAAACCGGTTGGACCAATCGATTGCCGCCGGAGCGGGGAGGAACGCCGGCGCTATGCCGCCTGCCCTACCCGGTCTTCGATGAGCAACGGGATAAAGGGCTCGTCCGGCGCCTCGGGCAGCACCTGTGCCCAGGTCAGGATTTCCATCCGGCCATCAAAATGCTCGACCACCGCCGTGCAGCTTTCCACCCAGTCGCCGGTATTGATGTACTGGACATCGCCAAAATTCTCGATGACGGCATGATGGATGTGGCCGCAGATGACGCCGTCGACATGCGAGCGGCGCGCCTCGTCCGCGAGCATGGTCTGGAACGAGCCGATGAAGTTGACCGCTTTCTTGACGTTGACCTTGGCCCAGGAGGAAAACGACCAGTAAGGCATGCCGAGCAGCTGGCGCAGCCGTGTCACCACGCGGTTGACCAGCATGGCCGCGTCATAGGCGTGGTCGCCGAGATAGGCCAGCCAGCGCGCATTGTGGACGACGGTGTCGAACTGATCGCCATGGATGACGAGCAGGCGCTTGCCGTCGGCGGTCTCGTGGATGGCTCGGTCGGCGACGACGATGCCGCCGAAATGCACGCCCTGGAACTGGCGGGCGAATTCGTCATGGTTGCCGGCGATGTAGGTGATGTTGGCGCCCTTGCGCGCCTTGCGCAGCAATTTCTGCACGACGTCATTGTGGCTTTGCGGCCAGTGCCAGTTCCGCCGCAGCCGCCAGCCGTCGACGATGTCCCCGACCAGATAGATGATGTCGGCGTCATGATAGCGCAGGAAGTCGATCAGGAATTCGGCCTTGGCCGCCTTCGAGCCCAAATGGACATCGGAAATGAACATGCTGCGGAAAGTGCGGGGCTCTTGGCCGGACATCGCGATTTTTCACCGTTGCTTTCGCGAGAGCCTATGCCCCGATTCATGCAACAACCGTATGACGGTTGCGATTGGTCCAGTCGAAGGACTAGCTTGCCGCCGGCTCACAAGGAGAAATCATCATGGATCTCGGTATCAGCGGGAAGAAGGCCATCGTCTGCGCTTCGAGCAAGGGACTTGGGCGCGGTTGTGCCATGGCGCTGGCGGAAGCCGGCTGCGACGTCGTCGTCAACGGGCGCAATGCCGAACTGGTGGCGAAAACCGCTGCGGAACTGCGCCAGCGCTATGGCGTCACGGTGACGGAAGTCGTTGGCGACGTCTCGAGGCCCGAGGTGCAGAAGGCGCTGCTCGCGGCCTGCCCGGAACCGGATATCCTCGTCAACAACAATGGCGGACCGCCGCTTCGCGATTTCCGCACGCTCGACCGCGAAAAGATTCTCGAAGGCGTCACCCAGAATATGGTGACGCCGATCGAACTGGTGCAGGCTGTCCTCGACGGCATGGCGGCGCGCGGCTTCGGCCGCATCGTCAACATCACCTCGCTGTCGGTCTATGTTCCGATCCCCGGCCTGGACCTGTCGTCCGGCGCACGCGCCGGCCTGACCTCGTTCCTGGCCGGCGTGGCGCGGACGGTGGTCGATCGCAACGTGACCATCAACAGTCTTTTGCCGGGCAAGCTCGACACCGACCGGCTGCGCGGGCCGCACGAGGCCGGCACATCAGAGGATCCCGCCGCCGCGGCAGCCCGCAAGACCCGCATCAGCGCCGATGTTCCGGCCAAGCGGCTCGGCACGCCGGAGGAATTCGGCCAGATCTGCGCCTTCCTGTGCTCGGTCCATGCGGGCTATCTGACCGGGCAGAACATACCGGTCGATGGCGGTCTCTATGTCAGCGCCTTTTGATCGACGCGCCTGCCAACCAGCAGCAATCATTTGCTGTCAAATCGGCATAAGCACTTGATAGATAACGATTTTCGACACGCCGCAGGGTAAAGCCGCCGGCGCGTCAATTAGCGTCGCGAAAAACCTCGGCTGCATGCTAAAAGGGAATCTCCAGGCAGATTTCGGAGGAGCGGCCGCATGGAAGGCGAGAGCAAAAAGACGGCACGTTCGGACCTCGACGAAGCCGCCCTCTACTTCCACAAGCACCCAAGGCCGGGAAAACTCGAGATCCAGGCGACCAAGCCGCTCGGCAATCAGCGCGACCTCGCGCTCGCCTATTCGCCTGGTGTCGCCGCCCCTTGCCTGGAAATCCGCGACGATCCGGCGACCGCCGCCGACTATACGGCGCGCGCCAATCTGGTTGGTGTCGTCTCCAACGGGTCGGCGGTGCTCGGCCTCGGCAATATCGGCCCGCTGGCCTCCAAGCCGGTGATGGAGGGCAAGGCTGTCCTGTTCAAGAAATTCGCCGGCATCGACGTCTTCGACATCGAGATCGACGCGCCCGGCATCGAGCGCATGGTCGAGACGATTTCGGCGCTCGAGCCGACCTTCGGCGGCATCAACCTCGAAGACATCAAGGCGCCGGAGTGCTTCGAGGTCGAGGAGCAGTTGAAGGCCCGCATGGGCATACCGGTGTTCCACGACGACCAGCACGGCACCGCGATCATCGTCGCCGCCGCCGTACTCAACGGGCTGGAATTCGCCGGCAAGACCATCTCGAACATCAAGATCGTCACCTCAGGCGCCGGCGCTGCTGCCCTTGCCTGCCTCAACCTGCTGGTCTCGCTCGGCGCGCGGGTCGAAAACATCTGGGTCACCGACCGTTTCGGCGTCGCCTACAAGGGCCGCGTCGACGAGATGGACCGCTGGAAGGACCCCTATGTGAAAGACACAGAGGCGCGCACGCTGGCCGATGTCATATCAGGCGCCGACGTCTTCCTCGGCTTGTCGGCGGCAGGCGTGCTGAAGCCGGAACTGCTCCAGCACATGGCGCCGAAGCCACTGATCCTGGCGCTGGCCAACCCCAATCCAGAGATCATGCCGGAGGTGGCGCGTGCGGCGCGTCCCGATGCGATGATCTGCACCGGCCGCTCCGATTTTCCTAATCAGGTCAACAACGTACTGTGTTTTCCTTACATCTTTCGCGGTGCGCTCGACTGTGGCGCCAGCGCCATCAACGAGGAGATGAAAATGGCCGCGGTGCGGGCCATCGCAGCGCTCGCTCGTGAAGAACCCTCCGATGTCGCGGCCCGCGCCTATTCCGGCGAGACGCCGATCTTCGGCCCCGAGTTCCTGATCCCCTCGCCCTTCGATCCGCGCCTGATCCTGCGCATCGCCCCGGCGGTCGCCAAGGCTGCCTGCGACACCGGTGTCGCGACAAGGCCGATCACCGACTCCGCCGCCTATATCGACAAGCTCAATCGCTTCGTCTTCCGCTCCGGCCTAGTGATGAAGCCGGTGTTCTCGTCCGCCAAGGCATCGACCGCCAAGCGTGTCATCTATGCCGACGGCGAGGACGAGCGCGTGCTGCGCGCCGCCCAGGTGGTGCTCGAGGAAGGCATCGCAGAACCGATTCTGATCGGCCGCCCACATGTCATCGAAGTGCGCCTGAAGCGCTACGGGCTGCGCATCAAGCCCGGTGTCGATTTCGGCCTGATCAATCCGGAAGACGATCCGCGCTATCGCCACTATGTCGACCTGCTGATCGAACTCGCCGGCCGGCGCGGCGTGACGACGGAGGCCGCGCGCACCATGGTGCGCACCGACAACACGGTGATCGCAGCACTTGCGCTGAAGCGCGGCGATGCCGATGCCATGGTCTGCGGTCTCGAAGGCCGCTTCGAGCGGCATCTGCGCAACGTCACCCTGATCATCGGTCCGCGCACCGGCGTTAAGGATCGCGACCTCTCGACGCTGTCGATGCTGATCTCGCAGCGCGGCATCATCTTCCTGACCGACACGCATGTCTCCGTCGATCCCACGGCCGAGGAGATCGCCGAGATGACGGTGCTGGCGGCGGAAGAAATCCAGCGCTTCGGCATCGAGCCGAAGGCAGCACTCCTGTCGCATTCCGATTTCGGCTCGCGCGATTCACCCAGCGCGCTCAAGATGCGGCAAGCGGCGGCGATCCTGGCGCGTATTGCACCCGAACTGGAGTGCGACGGCGAGATGCATGCCGATTCCGCCTTGTCGGAGCATCTGCGTCAGCGCGTCTATCCGCATTCTCGGCTGAAGGGCGAAGCCAATCTGCTGGTATTCCCCAACCTCGATTCGGCCAACATCACGCTGACCGCGCTCAGAACCATGATGGATGCGCTGCATGTCGGGCCGATCCTGCTCGGCACCGCCATGCCGGCGCACATATTGACCCCATCGGTGACCTCACGCGGCGTGGTCAACATGACGGCGCTTGCCGTTGTCGAAGCCGCTCACAAGGCGCAGGCGGTCGTCAATCTGGGCTGAACGCGGATTTCGCGGTAAACTGCGATTAACCGCGAACACGGTAGCCTTGCGGGCCAACGGGCGGGATTTGGGCAGGCGGAGTTTGGGTCGATGGCAAGCGGAGGGTGGAAGCAGGCGCATGCTGCCGTGCTGCTTGGCCTCCTGTTGTCCGCAACATGGGGGGTAGCCGAGCCACGGGCCGCCTCGCGGGTCTGCCGCCAGTTGGAAGCCGATCTTGCCGCGGCCTCACGCGGCGGTGGCGGCGGTCCGGCACTGATCCGGAAATACGATTCCGCAATTGCCAGGCAGCATGAGCAGATTTCCAAGGCCCGCGGCCAAGCGAGCCGGGCCGGGTGCGGCTTTTCCCTGTTTGACCGCAACCTCAATCAATGCGCCGGGCTCAACGCCACCATCGACCGCATGAATGCCAATCTCGACGCCTTGCAAAACAAGCGCGAGCGGATGGCCGGCGGTGGCTCGCGCCGTGACCGCGAGCGCATCGTGGCGGCACTTGATGCCAATGGCTGCCGCGACGACACCGTTGCGCCACGGCACGCGCCCTTGCAGGAGGCGGACCGCGAAGGCGGCGGCACAAACCTGTTCGATCAGCTTTTCGGCGGCAACAGCCAGCAGCTCGATACGCCAGATCCACTTGACCAGCTTGACGATCCTGGCGAGGAGCGCAGCGTCCGCCGGGTGCTCAACCGGCCCGGCGTACCGGACTTTCCGAGTGTCGGCGGTGAATTCCACACCTCCTGTGTGCGCACCTGCGACGGCTACTTCTTCCCGATGTCCAACTCGGCCTCGGCGAGCGATTTCGAACGCGACCAGAAGAATTGCGAATCGAGCTGCCCAGGCACCGAGATGCAGGTTTTCTACTCGCGCGGCATGGATGACGATTCGGCCTCGATGACGTCATCGGTCACCGGCCGGCCCTACAGCGAATTGCCGACCGCCTATCTCTACAAGCAGCCCGACATGTCGCGGCCACCGGCTTGCGGTTG
Organism: Mesorhizobium sp. M1396; assembly: GCF_040317725.1. Classification (NCBI taxonomy): domain Bacteria; kingdom Pseudomonadati; phylum Pseudomonadota; class Alphaproteobacteria; order Hyphomicrobiales; family Phyllobacteriaceae; genus Mesorhizobium; species Mesorhizobium sp. M1396. The sequence goes on from NZ_JAMYLA010000009.1 coordinate 126,847, forward strand.
CAACGCCGCCGCGCAGGGCTTCCAGATCATCGCCGGTAACCCGCCATATCAGGAGCAATCGCAGCCCGAAACGGACGCTGCACCGTTCATCCCAGTCCCCGTTTCCAAGCCAGACCCAGGCGCTGATCCGGAAACCGCGGCCAATCTGGCAGGGGGGCTCGACCGCGAGGCGATCAAACGGCTTTCCGCCAAGCCGGTGACGTCGCCGGTGTCCGCGCTGCCGCCGGAACAGCGCAAGGTCAGGGTCGTCGGGCCGACGTTCCTTCCCGACCCATCAGCGGCAATAGATCTGCAAGCTCCGGCCCCGAAGGCAGTCCGGTAAGGGCGAGCCTGAGCGGCATGAACAGGGCTTTGCCCTTGCGGCCGGTCGCTTCCCTGATCTTGCCCGTCCAGTCTTTCCAGATCGTCCCGTTCCAAGGCTCTTCCGGCAAAAGGTCGAAGGCCTGACCGAGAAAATCGCGGTCGTCATCGGAAAATTCCGGCTTCTCCCGTGGCCCTTCGCGCAGGATACGCCACCAATTGACCGCATCGGCCAGCCTGTCGAGATTGCCGCGCACCGCCAGCCAGAACGGTTCGGCCTGCTCGCCCGAGACGCCGAGCACGATCAGCCGGTCTTGCGCCTCGGCGAACGGCATGTGGTGCAGCAGTGTCCGGTTGAGCACGAACAGCTCGTCCGGATCGAATTTGGCCGCGGATTTCGATGTCGCCGCCGGATCGAAGCGTTCGGCGAGTTCGCCCATCGTCGGCACCGCCGCGACATTCTCCGAGGTGCCGACCAGCACGGCCAATGAGGCGACGGCCATCGGCTCGATGCCGTCCTCGCGCAGGCTTTCGATGGAGAGCGCGCCGGTGCGCTTCGACAACCCCTCGCCCGAGGACGTGGTCAAGAGATTGTGGTGGCCGAACACCGGCGGCGCGGCAGCCAGTGCCTGGAACAGCGCGATCTGCACGCCCGTATTGGTGACGTGGTCGTCGCCGCGGATGACATGGCTGACGCCCATCTCGATGTCGTCGACCACGGAGGGCAGCGTATAGAGGTAAGTACCGTCCTCGCGCACCAGCACTGGATCGGAAAGCGAGGCGAGATCGACGGTCTCCTCGCCGCGCACCAGATCGTTCCACTGGATTTCGGTGCGTTCCGGCTGTTGCGGATCGCCCGAGAAATTAGGGAGGAGAAAACGCCAGTGCGGCCGGCGGCCATCGGCCTGGTATTCGGCGATCTGCTCGTGCGTCAGCGTCAGCGCCTCGCGACCATAGACCGGCGGCAGGCCGCGCGTGCGGCGCACCTTGCGCCTGAGATCGAGCTCCTCCGGCGTTTCATAGCAGGCATAGAGAGCACCTGCCGTCTTCAACCTCTCGACCGCCGCGTCGTAGATCTCGAAACGCCGCGACTGGTACTCCGTGGCGTCCGGGAAAATGCCCAGCCAATGCAGGTCGTAGAGGATGGCGTCTGAAAATTCCTGCTTCGAGCGCGCAATATCGGTGTCGTCGAAGCGCTGGATGAAGCGGCCCTTGTTGTTCATGGCAAACAGCCAGTTGAACAAGGCGGTGCGCGCATTGCCGATATGGATGCGGCCGGTTGGCGACGGGGCGAAACGAACGGTAACTGTCATGAGCGGGGCGTACCGGATGCTTTTGCGGTTGACAAGACGCGCCCCCGCGCTGCCCGGCAGACATAGAACATGGCGCACATAATGAAAAGACCGGGGCGGCGCGCCTCAGGCGGCACATACCCGGCGGCCGGCCGGCGGCGGCGCCCGCCCTGTACCGAGCACAGCCAGCCGGTGGCGCCGACGAACAAGTCGTTGAAGGCAATCAGTGGCCGAAGTCATCGGAACTGAGGCGGGTCCAGCGGTCGCCCATCACCCCACCGATAAAGATATCGCCGGAGCGGACGGCCTCCGTGACCTCGGCGTTTCGCGACCGGACCATCGTCCCCCCGGCATAGCGGAAGAAGAGATTCTTGTAGCCGAAGAGTTGAGGCATGAATCTGCTCTGCGTCTGCCCGGTTATGCCCACGCAGCCCATAGCCCATGCGGCCGCGATAAGGCCATCCAGCGTCGTGCGCCAGTGAGATCCGGACGACTGGATTTGCAACAGGCTCGCGATGTCGCCGGCTTGACCGTAGAAGGCATAACAACCGACCATTTTGCCCGTTTCGTCGTAAGTCCCACCGAAATGAAGTGGGCCGTTGGCGCGCTTCTCGGCCGCCAGCGCGAGCAGCCGCGGCAGCTCGCCATCCTTCCAGCTCGGCCGAAGAGAGTAATCGGACAGGAGGGTCGGCAGCCGCTCGGCAAATTGCGCGGCAGCGATCGGCTCACTGTGGACCCGTTGCGACGATGAAGCCTGGACGGGGAGTTCGAACCTTCTTTTCGTAAGAGCGTCGAATGCTCTCGCGCAGGGATCGAGCGCCAAGCGAGGCAGGCCGGGCCATTTACGGTGCAGTGTGGCTGCGGCCATCGCGGCCGGCCGGAAAATATAGGTCCATCCAAGGCAATGCACCGGGAGGAGCTGATATTTCATCGGCCGCGCGAAGGCCAAAGATGTCCGGTTGGCCGAATCGGTCAGCTGCAGATCGAATTCGCCTTGGTGCAAGGCACGCAGCAATTGCGGTCCGGCCGAGCCGTCATCGGTGCCGGGGTCGGCCATGAGTGGACCGATGATCGCCGCGTTTAATGCCGCTCCGTTGAGCTCGTATCGGGCTTTCAAGACGCCGAGGAAACCACCCAGACGACCCTGCCGGTTGATCTGGACAAGAGCGTTGCTCACGCCGGTCTGGCTGGCAGGGTCAAGATAAATCTCTCTCATATAATCGGCCGTCTCAGCGATCGCGCGATCGAGGAGACGACGCCGCCGCCGGCGAAACTTGGTCAGGAAGAGTGCGGCGACGCCCTCGAGATCTGAGGCAGCGAGCGGCCGAACCGAGCCGTGCTGAGATTCCAGCACCGACGGCGCAGCCAGCTTTTCCGGGCCGGCATTCGCGGAAACAAGATGCATCGTAAAGACCGCCTCTGGTTGCCTGCGTATGCTTATATCGATCGATGATAGAAACAACGCATCTCGATCGGTAGCGTAAACAGACGTGTCAAACTCAGAATCTGGAAGCGGACTTCACAGGCGGATTTGCTCGGCCGGCACACGCTGAGTGACAGGGATTAGAGGTGGCCCCCGGCCGAAGCCGGAGGCCATCTCAGGGTCAGATCACCAGACCCTTGGTCAGTTCCAGCGCCTGGCGCTCGAACAGGCGGCGATAGATGCCGCCTTTCAGCCGGATCAGCTCGTCATGCGAGCCTTCCTCGACGATCCTGCCGCGATCGAAGACCAAGAGCCTGTCGAGCGCCCGCACCGTCGAAAGCCGGTGCGCGATAACCAACGTGGTGCGGCCGACCATCAGCCGCTCCATCGCCTGCTGGATCAGCACTTCCGATTCCGAATCGAGGCTCGATGTCGCCTCGTCCAGGATCAGGATGCGTGCATCGGCAAGGAAGGCACGCGCGATCGCCACGCGCTGACGCTCGCCGCCCGACAGTTTCACACCGCGTTCGCCGACCAGAGTGCCGTAGCCCTTCGGCAGGTTGGTGATGAAATCATGCGCGCTCGCCAGCTTTGCGGCATGCTCGATCTCATCCTGCGTCGCGCTCGGCCTGCTATAGGCGATGTTCTCGGCCAGCGACCGGTGGAACAGGATCGGTTCCTGCTGGACGATGGCGATCTGCCCGCGCAGCGACGCTTGCGCCACCTGCGAGATGTCCTGGCCGTCGACCAGGATCTTTCCCGCATTCACGTCATAGAGCCGCTGGATCAGCTTGACGAAGGTTGTCTTGCCCGAACCCGAATGGCCGACCAGCCCGACACGTTCACCCGGCGCGATATCGACCGAAAAGTCGCGATAGAGCGCCGATCGGTGATTGCCGTAGTGAAAGGTGACGTTGTCGAAGCCGATCCGTCCTTCAGTGATCCGGATCGGCTTTGCGCCGCGCCGGTCCTCGATGCCGAGCGGTTCGGACTGGAAATCGACCAGTTCCTCCATGTCGTTGATCGAGCGCTGCAGATTGCGGATGTGCGTGCCGATATCCCTGAGATAGCCTTGCAGCACGAAGAACGAGGTCAGCACGAAGGCGACGTCACCGGCGCTCGCCTGCCCCCACGACCACAGCATCAGCGCCAGGCCGATCACCGCGGCCCGCATGACCAGCAGCAGCGCCCCTTGCGTGGTGCCGTTGATGGTGCCGCGCACCCAGGTGCGCCGTGTGCGCGCACGCCATTTGGCGACGACCCTGGCGAGGCGGCGCTCCTCGCGCTCCTCGGCGCCAAAGCCCTTGACCACGGCGTTGCAGCTGACCGCGTCGGCCAGCGAGCCGCCGAGGCGCGTGTCCCAGATGTTGGCGAGCCTTGCCGCCGGGGCGACATAGCCAAGCGACAGCATCGCGGTCACCATGATGAACAGCACCGAACCGGCGGCAACCACCGCGCCCATCAACGGCCAGAACCAGCCGAGCAGCAGCGTCGAGCCGACCAGCATGACGACGGACGGCAGCAGCGCGATGAGGATCGTGTCGTTGAGCAGGTCGAGCGCCCACATGCCGCGCGTCACCTTGCGCACGGTCGAGCCGGCAAAGCTGTTGGCATGCCAGTCGGTGGAAAAGCGCTGGACGCGATGGAAGGCGTCGGCGGCGATATCCGCCATCATCTTCAGCGTCAATTCGACGATGCCCATGAAGGCAAGGTTGCGCAAGACAACGCCGGTCAATGCCAGGGCCATCAGCATCGAAAACGCCGTCATCGCGGCATTCCAGGCAATGGCGTCCGCACCGGCGCTGCTGGCGACGGCGTCGACCAGCCGGCCGGAATAGAGCGGCGTCAGGACGTCGGCCAGCGTCGACAGCAGGAAGCCGCCCATGATGAGCGAAAGCCGCCACGGCTGGCGCCGCCAATGGGTGAGCGTGAAGCCAAGGACGCTGCGAAAGGCGCTCGCGCGCAAATCGATTCGAAAACGAGCCATGATGTCATTCGGGCGCGAACGAGCCCGATCCCAGTAAGGTCGAAAATTGAAGAAGCCGCGCATGGGGCCAACGAGCGCCCAGAAGCGGAGTGGCATATTTGGCGTCTCGCCCGTAGTCGGGCGGCGACCGGCATCGACATAAGCCTGCGCTCGATCCGGAGTCGGTGCGAGGGCAAAGCCCTCGCGGAACGCCAGATGAGACCTAGGCTTCGCGGCCTCGCATTACCATTTGAAATACTGCCATTCGGACCTCCCGCAAATGAATCGCGGAGAGGTCCTTATAGAGACGCCCAGATGCATCGCCAAGATCAGCGCACGCCAAAAGTGTATCTGGTCCAACCACTACGATCATTTTGCAACAATGGCAGCAAGTCATCGCCGCATGCCGCTTCATCTGGTCGATAAGGGCTGGGACGAGCCAGTTGCCGATGCCGCCGCGGCCGCCGCGCGCTTTCAGTGTCTAGCCGCGATCCCTGAACCGGTTGGTGATGGGGTAGCGGCGGTCGCGGCCGAAGTTCTTTTTGGTGATCTTCACGCCCGGAGCCGCCTGCCTGCGCTTGTATTCGGCGATGTAGAGCAAGTGCTCGATACGCGTCACCGTCGCCCGGTCATGGCCGCGCGCAACGATGTCGTCGACGCCCATCTCGTTCTCGACCAGGCATTCGAGGATGTCGTCCAGCACCGGATAGGGCGGCAGCGAGTCCTGGTCGGTCTGGTTCTCGCGCAATTCCGCCGACGGCGCCTTGTCGATGATGTTCTTCGGGATCACCTCGCCCGAAGGCCCGAGCGCGCCCGGCGGCACATGGCTGTTGCGCCAGCGCGACAGTGCGTAGACCTGCATCTTGTAGAGGTCCTTGATCGGATTGAAGCCGCCGTTCATGTCACCGTAGAGCGTGGCGTAGCCGACCGACATCTCGCTCTTGTTGCCGGTGGTGACGACCATCGAGCCAAACTTGTTGGAGATCGCCATCAGGATGGTGCCGCGCGCGCGGCTCTGCAAATTCTCCTCGGTGATGCCTTCCTTGGTGCCTTCGAACATCTGCGTCAACGTATGCAGAAAGCCCTCGACCGGCTCGAAGATCGGCACGATGTCATAGCGGCAGCCGAGCGCACGGGCGCAGTCCTCGGCGTCCTTCAGCGAGTCCTTCGAGGTGTAGCGGTAAGGCATCATCACCGCGCGCAGGCGTTCCTCGCCGAGCGCATCGACGGCAAGGGCGGCGCAGATCGCCGAATCGATGCCGCCCGAGAGACCAAGCACGACGTTCTTGAAACCGTTCTTGTTGACGTAGTCGCGCAGGCCCAGCATGCAGGCGCGATAGTCGGCCTCTTCCCTGTCCGGGATTTTCGACATCGGCCCTTCCGAACAGACCCACCCTTCGCCTTGTCTTTTCCAGGTGGTGACGTCGACTGCTTCCTCGAACTGGCTCATCTGGAAGGCCAGTGTCTTGTCAGAACCTATGGCAAACGAGGCGCCGTCGAAGATCAGCTCGTCCTGGCCGCCAAGCTGGTTGGCATAGATCATTGGCAGCCCGCATTGGATGACCTGGCGGATGACGACCTGGTGGCGAACATCGATCTTGGCGCGATAGTAGGGCGAACCGTTCGGCACCAGCAGGATTTCCGCCCCGCTTTCGGCCAGCGTCTCGCAGATGTCGATATCGCCCCAGATGTCTTCGCAGATCGGAATCCCGATCCGCACGCCGCGGAAATTGACCGGCCCCTGAATCTCGGGCCCGGCCTGGAAGACGCGCTTCTCGTCGAATTCGCCGTAGTTCGGCAGATCGAGCTTGTAGCGCTCGGCGATGATCTTGCCGCCATCGGCGAAGATGATCGAATTGTGCGTGCCGCTCTTGCGCTTTAGCGGCGTGCCGATGATGACGCCCGGGCCGCCGTCGGCGGTATCGGCGGCAAAGTCCTGTGCCGCCTTTTCGCAGGCCTTCAGGAAAGCCGGCTTCAGCACCAGATCTTCCGGCGGATAGCCGGCGAGGAAAAGCTCGGTATAGAGCACGAGATCGGCGCCTTGGCGGGCGGCATCCGCTCTCGCCTCGCGGGCCTTGGCGAGGTTGCCGGCGACGTCGCCGACGGTCGGGTTGAGCTGGGCGATCGCGATGCGCAGGATGTCGAGGTTCTTGGTCATGCCTGCTGACTTAGCGCGGCAAATTTCGTCGGGCAATGGCGTTCGTTTGGACCACTTCGGACCGATTGTGGCCGGACTGCCGGCGATCAGTCGTCGCCCATATATTCGCGCAACGCTTGCGGAGAATGGTTGTCGCCGATCGACATCGCCAGGATGCGCGAGATATGGCGGCGCGGCAGGCCCGTCTGCGCCACCCACTGGTTGATCTGGGCCTGGATCTTGTCGAGGTCCCTCATCGAAGTCGGGGGTTCGGCGATGTCGAGCCCCGAGTCGCGCAATGCCGCCGCCATATCGCGCGAGATGACGAAGGCATCCCAACCCAGCCAGCGCAGAAAATACTGGCCGGTGTTGCCGCCGAGCCGGCTGCCGTGCTTGCCGAGCCAGGCCATCAGCCCGACCTGGTCGTCGGCCGGCCAGTTGGCGAGGAATTCGCCGAAGCCGCCGTGCTCCTTCGACACACGTTCGACGAAGGCCGCGTTGGCGCGAACGGATTTGATCTTCTGCGGGTTGCGCACGATGCGCTGGTCGGAAGCCAGATCGTGCCAGAAATCGTCAGGCTGGAACAAGAGCCGCTTCGGCTCGAAGCGCAGAAACGCCTCTTCGAAGCCAGGCCACTTCTGTTCGATGACCCGCCAGACGAAACCGGCGGCAAAGACCCGTTCGGCCATAACAGACAGAATGCGATCGTCCGCGATGTCTGCCACGGCGGCATTGTCGGGCGCCGGGCCCAGCAGTGACGAAAGCTCCGCCTCGCCACCCTTGCGTTTTGCGGCACGAGCGCGGATTTTTGCGAAATCGGGCATTCTGCTTGCATCCTCACGTCGTGCTTTTGACGAACCGGCATCTTCCTATATGGAAACCAGGCTGCCAAGCCGCTGCTTTGTATGGAGACATCCATGAACAAGACCGTGCCGGAACTCGCCAATCGCTGGCTGAGGCGAAACCCGGAGAGCCTGAGCGAACTTGAGAGGCGGGTGCTGCAGAGTACCGTCGACCGCAAGCCCATAGCGCAGGACATCAACGACCATCTTGCCGGCCTTCAGGGCGCGGGCGACCGTATCGCCGACGCCATTGCGCGCGTCGGCGGCTCGTGGACGTTCATCCTGTCCTTCATCGCCTTCCTGATCCTCTGGATCGGTGCCAATTGGTGGCTGCTGGGGCGAGAGTCGTTCGACCCCTACCCCTTCATCTTCCTCAACCTCGTCCTCTCGATGATCGCCGCCTTGCAGGCGCCGGTGATCATGATGTCGCAGAACCGCCAAGCGGCGCGCGACCGCATCGACGCCGCCCACGACTACGAGGTCAACCTCAAGGCCGAGATCGAGATCATGGCACTGCACGAAAAGCTGGACGAGCTGCGCCACAGCCAGATCATCGGCATGCGCGACGAGATCGCCCAGATAGCAGAACAGCTGAAACGGATCGACGAACGGCTTGCCCCCCAGACCCAGCCCTCATGACGCAGGCCATCCATCATTTCATCGAACAATATGGGCTGCTTGCTGTCTTTATCGGCTGCGTCGCCGAAGGTGAAAGTGCCGCCATCCTCGGTGGCTTTTTCGCGCACCAGCAGGTCTTCGTCCCGTGGCACGCCTTTGTCGCGGCTGGCCTCGGCGCCTTCGCCGGCGACACCTTCTTCTTCATCCTCGGACGAAGCTTTGCCGACCATCGCTATGTCGTCAGATTGCGCAAGCGACCCGGCTTTCGCCGCGCCTTTCGCCTGCTCAACTCTCATCCCGACATTTTCGTCCTGTCGAACCGCTACGTCTACGGCATGCGCCTCGTCGGCGGCATCGCGGCCGGGCTTTCCAATATCCCCGCGCTGCGCTTCGTCGTCCTCAACGCCATTTCATCGGCAATCTGGGCGGTGCTGTTCGGCACGGTCGGTTATGTCTTTGGACTGGGAGCCGAGCACTTCATCGGCCAGGCATTGATGCGCCACGAGCGGCTGCTGATCGGGCTTGGCATCGGCCTGAGCGTGGCGATCCTTGCCTGGTTCGTCGCCCGTCACATCGCCAGCAGGGAGCGCGCCAGGGAGAGCTGAGCTGGATGTGCTTGAGATTCAGGTTAGGCCGGTATCACCTGAATATCGAGCACCTTCTCTAGATCGGTAGTCCCGTAATCCGTTCGATGATGGCGATGCCCCAGACACCGGCGACGATGAGCACCGAAATCAGCACCGCCAGCGAACCGCAGTCCTTGGCCAGCTGGATGTCGACATTGAACTCGCGGCTGAAGGCGTCGCACGCCGCCTCGATGCCGGTGTTCAGCACTTCGACCATGATCAGCAGCAGCACCGCGCCGATCAACAAGGCATAGCCGCGCCATGAGATCGAAACGAACCAGCCGAGCGGCAAGGCAAGCGCCAGCAGCATCAGCTCCTGCTGGAAAGCCTTCTCGCTGACGGCCAGTTTGCGAAACGCCCGCACCGAATTGAAAAAAGCGTCGATCAGCCGCTGCATGCTAAACCCCTTTCCGAATCACCGGCACGGGATAATGCAATGGCTGGCCAGATCAATGGAATAAGGCGACTTGTCCAAGTTTCATTCAGCGACCGGTATGGACGGTGTCGATTTTTCAAACTGCGGCAGCCCGTCGTTGATCGAATAATAGTCGCCCTTGTCGCCGACGAAGATATGGCATTCGCCCTCAAGGCCTGTCGGCCTGTCGAACGATCCCGCCATGACTGAAATGTAGTCGTGGTCTCGCGGCTTCCAGAACAGCACCGACCCGCACACCTTGCAAAAACCGCGCCTGGCGAAGGCGGACGCCTCGTACCAGGTGATGCTTTCCGTGCCTTCGATGACGATGTCGGCGTTGGCAACATTGGTCGCGGCATAGAAATGTCCGCTCTGCTTGCGGCATTGCGAGCAATGACAATAGACGACCCCACGCAGCGCTCCGTGCGTTCTGAAGCGGACCGCTCCGCACAGACAGGACCCTTGATGGCCATCACTCATGTCGACCCCTTGTTGAAGAAAATTCTGCCTGGCACGAGCATCGCCATCAGGATTCCAGCTTTGCGGCGGCCACGCGCAAGCAAATGCGACATGTACTGGCGCGGCGAATCCGAAATTCGGTTTCATTCTTAATGCGCGAATTTCGGATTCGACGCCACCAAACTGGCGCTGTCACGGATTGTTGGTGCGAAGATTCAAGCTTCTACAGCCGCAAAATAGAGAAAAACGTGTCCGCTTCTTACAAATTAAGGAAACTTTAGCGCCAGCGCATTTATGGTCACGGCAAGCGAAGGTCGTGGGTGGGGACGCATCCCTTCGCAGGTTGTTCTGGAGTGTCGGTCGCATTCCCCAGATCGGCGACAAAGGGGACCCGCGAATTCCGCGGCGGGATTCGAGGGGAAGAAACAAAAATGCAGCCGGCACCTGTCCCGACCGAACGAAGCACCGACATCGCAGCCAGTGTCATCGCCACAATGCGCCAGCTGGGTGTGCTCGGCCTGCCACGCAACTACGAGATCTTCTACGAGGCCCTGAGCGGCACCAATCGCGAACTCAGCCTCGCCGTCGTTTCGCTGAGCAACCGGCCGACACAGGATGAACTGGACCAGATCGGGCGCACTTTCTTTGCCCAGAACCATGGCCCGGGCATCGTCGAGCATGCCAGGGACGTCATTGCCAGGGAGCTTGAGGAGGTCGCCTCGCTGTTGCGGAGCGAGCGCAGCCACATCGAGAAATACGGCAGGATCCTCGATGAGACATCGAGTGGCCTCAGCGGCCGCAGCCTTCTCTCCCAGGACCTTTTGCAGAAGATCGCCAACGCCATGGCGGTTGCCACCAATTCGACGATCGATCACGGCCGGCAGGTGGCCTCGACGCTCAGCGACAAGACGGCCGAACTCGAGAGCGTCAAGTCGAAGCTCGAGGAGTACAAGCGGCTGGCCGATACCGATCCCTTGACCCATATCTGGAATCGCCGCGCCTTCGACAAGGAAATCACCAGGATCTACAACAGCAACAGGGGCATCCTGTTCAATGCCTTGATCCTTGCCGACATCGATCGCTTCAAGGACATCAACGATCGCTACGGCCACCCGGTTGGCGACAAGATCATCCAGATCATCGCCGACATTTTCCAGACCGGCATTCGCGGCGACATGTTCGTCGCCCGCACCGGCGGCGAGGAATTCGCGCTGATTGTCGAGGGCGCCAGCGAGGATGCCACCTACGAGATCGCCGAGCGCATTCGCGCCCTGATCGAACAGACGCCGTTCACCAGCAGCCAGACCGGCACCAATTACGGCACCGTCACCGTCTCGATGGGCATCTGCATGGCGTCCGAGGCGGAGGGGCCGGAGGATCTCTACACCAAGGCCGACCGGGCGCTCTATCGCTCGAAGGTCAGCGGCCGCAACCGCGTCACCAAGCACTCGACGATGGCTGGCCGGGCCGGCAAAAGCTGGCTGCTTTACAAGAAGGACTGAGCTTCCCCGTCGATCGCCGCTGCGGATTGTTTTGCGCCATCCCTTTCCATATGAATTTCTGTAGGCTATATTTTCCACAGAAATAGGAAGGCGCCGCGATGCAACCTCAAACCGCTGCCAAGACAGCCGAGAATGCAGTCCTTACCAAGGCAACGCTGCGCGCGGCAGACCTGCTGGACATCACAGCCAGGATGCTTGCCTCGGTAATAGGCGTTTCGGAGGCCACGGTTTCGCGCATGCGCAGGGACGAATTCCTGCTCGAACGCGGCACCAAGCCATTCGAGCTCGCCGTGCTGTTCGTCAGGCTGTTCCGCTCGCTCGACGCCATTGTCGGCGGCGACGCGGCTGTCGCCCGGGCATGGCTGAAGAACGCCAACACGGCGTTCGACGCCGCTCCGCTTGAAAAAATCCTCACCATCACCGGACTTGTCGATGTCATCGCCTATCTGGACTCCCGTCGCGCTCTCGTCTGAGGCCGTCGGGATCGACGGCAAATACTGGCGCATGGTCGAGGCGCAGCACCACGTCTCGACGCTGAAAATCGTCGACACGCTCGACGAGCAGGCGATACTGGAAGACTTGATCGAGGAAACCAAGCCGCGGATCCCGCTCGAATGCCGCCATCTCCACTATCTCCTGGCGACGCCCTTCCGCTACGGCTCGGTCTATCCGCACGGCTCGCGCTTCCGCCGCGCCGGCAGAACCAAGGGCGTCTACTACGCGGCCGAGACCATGATGACCGCGGTGGCCGAAATGGCCTTCTACCGGCTGCTGTTCTTTGCCGAGTCGCCCAAAACACCCTGGCCGAGCGACGCCGCCGAATACACGGCCTTTGCCGCCGCGATCAAATGCGTCAGGGCGATCGATCTCACCCGGAAGCCGCTTGATCGCGACGCGGCTGCATGGACACACCCGACCGATTACGCGGTCTGCCAGGCCATTGCCGATGTCGCCCGCGAGGCCGGGCTGGAGGCGATCCGCTACCGCTCGGCGCGTGACCCCAAAGGTGCCAACATAGCGCTGCTGACCTGCCGCGGCTTTGCCAGGGCCAAGCCGATGGAGCCGCGGACCTGGCGGATCCGCCTGGGCGCGTTCGGTGTGCAGGCGATCAGCGAATTTCCTGAAAAACGGATCGAATTTTCCAGAACCGCCTTTGCCGATCCCCGTCTCGCTGGCTTGCGCTGGGAACGCGGCCGCTGAACCAAAAACGAAAAGGCGCCGAATTTCTCCGGCGCCTTTTTATGAATTCATTCGGACCGCGTCGAAAATCAGCCGTTCACGGCCTGCTTGTGCTGCACCGGGTGGCTCTTCTTCAAGAGATCCGAGACCAGGAACGCCAGTTCGATCGCCTGGTCGGCGTTGAGGCGCGGATCGCAATGGGTGTGGTAGCGGTCCTGCAACTCTTCGGCGGTGATGGCGCGCGCGCCACCGGTGCATTCGGTGACGTTCTTGCCGGTCATCTCGACATGGATGCCGCCCGGATGCGTGCCTTCGGCGCGATGCACCTCGAAGAAGGTCTGCACCTCCTTCAGGATGCGGTCGAACGGCCGCGTCTTGTAGCCGGCCGCCTCTATCGTGTTGCCGTGCATCGGGTCCGAAGACCACACCACGCTGCGGCCTTCCTTCTTCACCGCGCGGACCAGCTTCGGCAGATGGTCGGCGACCTTGTCGGAACCGAAGCGCGCGATCAGCGTCAGCCGGCCGGGCTCGTTGTCGGGGTTGAGCAGATCGATCAGTTCCAGCAACCCGTCCGGCGTCAGCGACGGTCCGCATTTCAGGCCGAGCGGGTTCTTGATGCCGCGGCAATATTCGACATGCGCATGGTCGGGCTGGCGTGTGCGGTCGCCGATCCAGATCATATGGCCTGAGGTGGCGTACCAGTCGCCGGAAGTCGAATCGACGCGGGTCAGCGCCTCCTCGTAGCCGAGCAGCAACGCCTCGTGGCTGGTGTAGAAATCGGTTTCGCGCAGGGCGTAGTTGGTTTCCGAGGTGATACCGACGGCCTTCATGAAGTCCATCGTCTCGGTGATACGATTGGCAAGCGATTCATACTTCTCGCCTTGCGGACTGTCGGACACGAAGCCGAGCATCCAGCGATGCACATTCTCCAGGCTGGCATAGCCGCCCTGCGCGAAGGCGCGCAGAAGGTTGAGTGTCGCCGCCGACTGGCGGTACGCCATCTCCTGGCGGGCAGGATCGGGAATGCGCGACTTGGCGTCGAATTCGATGCCGTTGATGATGTCGCCGCGATAGCTGGGCAGCGTCACCCCGCCCTTGGTCTCGTTGTCTGACGAGCGCGGCTTGGCGAACTGGCCAGCAACGCGGCCGACCTTGACCACCGGCTGCGCGCCGGCGAAGGTGAGCACCACCGACATCTGCAGGAACACGCGGAAGAAGTCGCGGATGTTGTCCGCGCCATGCTCGGCGAAGCTCTCGGCGCAATCGCCGCCCTGGAGAAGGAATGCGTCACCGGCAGCGACGGCCGCAAGCTGCTTCTTCAGCTTGCGTGCCTCACCTGCAAAAACCAGCGGCGGAAAGGTCGCGAGTTGGGCTTCCGTGGTCTTCAGCGCGGCAAGGTCCGGATAGGCAGGAACCTGCTTGATCGGCATCGCTCTCCAAGAATTCGGCGACCATTTCGTCATCGCTGCACCCAACGCTCTTTCCGAGCAACTCCAGGAAAAGCGTGAAACGGTTTTCCGTCCGGAATTGCGTCAAACAACAAAAGCAAGCGCCATCGCCCGCCAACCCGCCCCATATGGGGATCGCGGCTCCATACACGAAGCCGATTTCCTATTCTAGACCGGATTTGGCCGCGTGGCGAATGGCGGCCTGGCGAGGCGCTGTCCTACCCCTGCCCTACGCCGCCGCCTTCTCCACCAGCCGCGCCAGTTGCGTCATAACGACCGCGGAGCCCGCCAGCCGCTTCTCGGCCGTTGGCCAGTCGCGCACGAACACGACGCTGTGGTCCGGCCGGATCTTGGCCAGCGAGCCCTGCTCGCCGATGAACCGGACCAGCCCGACCGGGTTGGAGAATTCACGCTTGCGGAAATGGATGACGACGCCCTTCGGGCCGGCGTCGAGCTTCTCGACATTGGCCTTGCGGCAGAGCGCCTTGATGAAGACGATCTTGAGGAGATGCTTGACCTCCTCGGGCAGCGGGCCGAAGCGGTCGATCAGCTCGGCGCCGAAAGCATCGATCTCCTCGGTGTTTTCGAGATCGCCGAGACGGCGATAGAGCGCCAGCCTGAGCTGCAGGTCCGGAACATAGCTTTCCGGGATCATCACCGCCGTGCCGACGGCGATCTGCGGCGACCAGCCGCCATCCTGAACCTCGCCGGAATCCTTCACCTCGGCGACGGCTTCTTCCAGCATCTGCTGGTAGAGTTCGAAGCCGACCTCCTTGATGTGGCCGGACTGCTCTTCGCCCAGAAGATTGCCCGCGCCTCTGATGTCGAGGTCGTGGCTGGCCAGTTGGAAGCCGGCGCCCAGCGTGTCGAGCGATTGCAGCACTTTTAGCCGGCGCTCGGCGGTGTCGGTCAGCTTGCGGTTGGCCGGCAGCGTGAACAGCGCATAGGCGCGCACCTTCGAACGCCCGACGCGCCCGCGCAATTGGTAGAGCTGCGACAGGCCGAACATGTCGGCGCGATGGATGATCAGCGTGTTGGCGGTTGGGATGTCGAGGCCGGATTCGACGATGGTGGTCGACAGCAGCACGTCGTACTGGCCGTCGTAGAAGGCATTCATGATGTCGTCGAGTTCGCCCGGCGGCATCTGGCCATGGGCCACCGCAACTTTCAATTCAGGCACGGATTCTCTCAGGAAATCATGGATTTCCGCCAGATCGCTGATGCGCGGAACGACATAGAAGGAATGCCCGCCGCGATAACGTTCGCGAAGCAGCGTCTCGCGGATCACCAGCGGATCGAAGGGCGAGATGAAGGTGCGCACCGCCAGGCGGTCGACCGGCGGCGTGGCGATCAGCGACAGCTCGCGCACCCCGGTCAGCGCCAGTTGCAGCGTACGCGGGATCGGCGTCGCCGACAGCGTCAGCACGTGCACATCGGTTTTCAGGTCCTTCAGCCGTTCCTTGTGCTTGACGCCAAAGTGCTGCTCCTCGTCGATGATCAGCAGCCCAAGACTCTTGAACGAGATCGCGGACCCAAGCAGCGCATGGGTGCCGATGACGATGTCGACCTGGCCCTCGGCAATGCCCTTCTTCGTTTCCGCCAGCTCCTTGGCACCGACCAGACGCGAGGCCTGGGCAACGCGGATCGGCAGGCCTGAGAAACGCTGCGAAAACGTCTTGAAATGCTGGCGCGACAACAGTGTCGTCGGCACCACCACCGCCACCTGAAATCCTTCCATCGCCGCGATGAAGGCGGCCCGCAACGCGACCTCGGTCTTGCCGAAGCCGACATCGCCGCAGATCAGCCGGTCCATCGGCTTGCCGGCGCCAAGATCGTCGCGCACGGAGTCGATCGCCGTCTGCTGATCGTCGGTCTCCTCATACGGGAAGCGGGCGGCGAACTCGCCATAGAGGCCTTCGGCCGGCACCAGCGCCGGTGCGGCGCGCATCTGCCGTTCGGCGGCGATGCGGATCAATTGCCCGGCCATGTCGAGCAGGCGTTTCTTCAGCCGCGCCTTGCGCGACTGCCAGGCTCCGCCGCCGAGCTTGTCCAGCGTCGCTTCGGCCGAATCCGAGCCATAGCGCGAAAGAAGCTCGATATTCTCGACCGGCAGGAACAGCCGGTCATCGCCGGCATAGTGGATTTCCAGGCAGTCATGCGGCGCGCCGACCGCTTCGATGGTGCGCAGGCCGATGAAGCGGCCAATGCCGTGGTCGGCATGGACGACGATGTCGCCCGCCGACAGCGCCGAGGCCTCGGCGATGAAGTCCGACGGACGCTTCTTGCGCTTCGAGCGCCGGATCAGCCGGTCGCCGAGAATGTCCTGTTCGGCGACGACAACCAGTTTTTCGGTCTCGAAGCCGGATTCGAGCGGCAGCACGGCGAGAGCCGCCTGCCCCGGCTCAAGCTTTTCGGCTTCCGCCAGCGTCGCGACCTGCTTGAGGTTGCCGAGGTGGTGCTCGCCAAGGATCTGGCCAAGCCGGTCGAGTGAGCCTTCTGTCCAGCCGGCGATGACGACGCGGCGGCGCGCCGCGCGCTCGTCGGCGATGTGTTTGACGACGACATCAAAGACATTGACGTTCGGGTCGGCGCGTTCCTCGACGAATCTGCGGCCGTGCCGCGAACCGGCGTGAAAGGCCTTTTTCGCGCCGGCATCGGGCGCATCGAACGGCGTGAAATCGATCGCTTCGCGCGGCCCGAGCGAGGCGATCAGGTTTTCCGGCGAAAGATAAAGCAGATCCGGCGGCACCGGCTTGTAGGGCACGGCGTCCTTCAAGGCACTATCGGCCTGCTTCTTGCGCGCCTCGTAGTGATCGAGGATCAGCGTGTGGCGTTCGGCCAGTGCCTCATGCGCCAGGTGATCGAAGACGACAGGTGTATCGGTGAGATAGTCGAACACCGTCTCCAACCGCTCGTAGAAGAACGGCAGCCAGTGCTCCATGCCGGCGAAGCGTCGTCCTTCACTGACCGCCGCATAGAGCCCGTCGTCGCGCTGCGGTGCGCCAAAAGCTTCGATATAGGAGCGGCGAAAGCGGCTGATAGTTTCCGGCGTCAGCGCCACTTCGCTCATCGCTTGCAGCGCCATCGACTTGCGTTGGCCGGTGGTGCGCTGGGTGGCGGCATCGAAGACACGAATCGATTCCAGCGTGTCACCGAAGAAGTCGAGCCTGAGCGCCTCGGTCCAGCCGGGAGCAAACAGGTCGAGAATGCCGCCGCGCACCGCGAATTCGCCGATGCCGCGCACCGTCGGCACGCGCTCGAAGCCGGATGTTTCCAGCCGCGACACCAGTGCGTTCATGTCGATCTGGTTACCGGGCCTGGCGTGAAAAGTCTGTGCCTCGACCAGTTCAGCCGGCGGAATCCGCTGCAGCAGTGCATTGGCGGTGGTGAGGATGACGGCGCGGTGCGGCTTTTTCGCCAGCGCGATCATGGCGGTCAGCGCATCGAGGCGCTTGGCGGCGGCGTCCGAACCAGGCGAGACGCGGTCGTAGGGCAGACAATCCCAGGCCGGTAGTTCGAGAATCGGCAGACCTGGCGCCGCGAAGGACAGCGCCTCGATGATCGCCGGCAGGCGCTGGCCGTCGCGCGCCACGAACAGCACCGGCTTGTCGGGCGCGATCTCGAGTGCCGCCTGCACCAGCGCGAAAGCTTCGTAGCCGTCGGCGACGCCGTCGACGATAAACTGGCCGGCGCGGCCTTTCGGCAGACCGATGGTGGGAATGAGGCTCATGAAATCACGTCGTTTTGAATGTGGTTGTTCAAAATGTCAGGGAGTGGCGGAATGCCAGGATCTTTTGCAGGACGGCACAATCGATGTCCGCCGGGACCGGGCGTTCGCCGGTGACCATGGGCAGGAATTCGGTGTCGGGAATGTCGAGGAGCTTCTCATATTGGTCGATTTCCTCGCCGGTCAAGGCGCCGATCTCGGCGTCGGCGAAAGTGCCAAGGATCAGGTCCATCTCGCGCATACCGCGATGCCAGGAGCGAAACAGAAGCTTGCGGCGGTGGGCGTCCAGCCCCTCGCTTGATCTCGTCGTTCCGGTCATTGTGCCGCATCCTCACTTGCTGCGGCGCATATAGCGTGGATAGAAGGTGCTGTCAGCCTTGCGCTGTAGCCGTCACGACATAAGCTGACATCATCATGCGCCCCACCATCCTCGATCCGCTGTTTGTCCCGATCACCTCGCTTGCCGGCGTCGGGCCGAAGGTTGGCGCCCTGATCGAAAAGGTTGTCGCGGCCGATCTGGGTGATCGCGTCGCCCGCGCGGGCGACCTTCTGTTCGTGCTGCCGCACACCGTCATCGACCGCCGCAGCCGTCCGGGTATTGCAGGGTCCGCCGAAGGCCAGATCGTCACGCTCGACGTGCGCATCGACCGCCACCAGCCGCCGCCGCGCGGCAACAGGTCGGTGCCCTACCGGGTCTATGCCCATGACGACACCGGCGAGATCGCGCTGACCTTCTTCCATGCGCATGCTTCCTATCTCGAAAAGGCGATGCCCGAAGGCGAGCATGTCGTGGTCTCGGGCCGCATGGAATGGTTCAATGGCCGCCCAAGCATGGTCCACCCCGACCATATCGCGCTGGCCAGCGAAGCGGAGAACCTGCCGCTGGTCGAACCGGTCTATCCGCTCACCGCCGGGCTCTCGGGCAAGGTGCTGCGCCGGGCAATCGGCCAGGCGCTGGCGCGCGTGCCTGAATTTCCCGAATGGCAGGATGGCGCCTTCATGCGCCGGCACACCTTTGCGGCCTTTGGTGATGCGCTTGCCCGTATCCACAATCCGGCGGACCCGATCGACGTCTCTGTCGACGGCGCTGCATGGCGGCGCCTGGCCTATGACGAGTTGCTGGCGGGCCAGGTTTCGCTGGCGCTGGTGCGGGCAAAAGTCCGTCGCCTGTCCGGCCGTCCCCTGGTCGGCGACGGCAGCATCGTCGAGAAACTGCGCGCCGCACTGCCCTACTCGCTGACATCAAGCCAGGAGTTCGCGCTGGCCGAAATCAATGCCGACCTCGCCGATCCCGAACGCATGCTGCGGCTTTTGCAGGGCGATGTCGGCTCCGGCAAGACGGTCGTGGCGCTGCTGGCCATGGCGCGTGCCGTCGAGGCCGGCGGCCAGGCCGCCTTGATGGCACCGACGGAAATCCTGGCGCGTCAGCACCTGGCGACCATCGCGCCGCTTGCCGCCAAGGTCGGGCTGCGCATCGCTATCCTCACAGGCCGTGAAAAGGGCCGCGAGCGCACCGACACGCTGGCAGGCCTGGCCAGCGGCGCGATCGACATCATCGTCGGCACCCACGCGCTGTTCCAGGAGACGGTCACCTTCCACGACCTGGTCTTTGCCGTCATCGACGAGCAGCACCGCTTCGGTGTCCACCAGCGCCTTGCCATCACCGCCAAGGGCGATGCGCCAGACATGCTGGTGATGACGGCCACACCGATCCCGCGCACGTTGGTACTGACCGCTTTCGGCGACATGGACGTGTCGAAGCTGACGGAAAAGCCGGCCGGCCGCCAGCCGATCCGCACCGTCACACTGCCCCTGGAGCGGCTCGATGAACTGGTCGGGCGCATGGTCGACGCCGTTGCCGCTGGCCAGAAGATCTACTGGATCTGTCCGCTGGTCGAGGAATCCGAAGAGATCAAGCTGATGTCGGCCGAGGACCGTTTTGCCTCGCTGAAGCCGCTGTTCGGCGACCGCATCGGCCTCGTCCATGGCCGCATGAAGGGCGCCGACAAGGACGAGGCGATGCGCGCCTTCAAGCAGGGCGAGACACGCATCCTGATCGCCACCACGGTCATCGAGGTCGGCGTCGATGTACCGGACGCCACCGTCATGGTCATCGAACATGCCGAACGCTTTGGCCTGGCCCAGTTGCACCAGCTGCGCGGGCGTGTTGGGCGCAGCGACAAGCCCTCCTCCTGCGTGCTGCTTTACAAGGACCCGCTCGGCGAGACCGCAAAACGCCGGCTGTCGGTAATGCGCGAGACCGAAGACGGGTTTCTGATTGCCGAGGAAGACCTGAAGCTGCGCGGCGAAGGCGAATTGCTGGGCACCCGCCAGTCCGGCACGCCGGGTTTCCAGGTGGCGCGCATCGAGGCGCATGCCGACCTTCTTGAGGCCGCCCGCGACGACGCCAGGCTGATCCTGTCGCGCGATCCGGAGCTGCAATCCGAGCGTGGCGAGGCGCTGCGCCTGCTGCTTTATTTGTTCGGACGCGACGAGGCCGTGCGGCTCCTGCGCGCCGGCTGAGCCAAGGCGGCAACCGATGGATTGGCAAGCATCCCCTCGATCGGCTCGCCATTCACGACGACCATTGGCTTGACCTCGGGGGCCACCAGCCCGGCCGAGACGATCAGCTTGGCGCCGTCCTCGATCGTCATGTCAAGCAGCACGATATCCGACTTCGGCACGTACATGAGAAAGCCAGTGGTCGGGTTCGGCGTACAGGGCATGAACACCGCAATCAGCGGATCGCCTTCCTGATCGAGCTTCTGGTTGATCTCGGTCTCCTTCTCGCTGGCGACGAAAACCAGCGACCAAACGCCCTTGCGCGGATATTCGACCAGCCCGACCTGGCGGAACATGTCGCCCTTGTTGGACAGCACGGTCTCGAAAATCTGCTTCAGCGAACCATAGATGCCGCGCACCAGCGGCATGCGGCCAAGCAGCCGTTCGCCGAAATTGACGATGGCTCGGCCGACGATGTTGGCCGTCAGGAAACCGATCAGCGTGATCAGGATCAGCGCCACGATCAGCCCGAACCCCGGAACCGGAAACGGCAGGTAGGAGTCCGGACTGTAGCGCACCGGAATATAGGGTTTCACCCAGGAATCGACCCAGCCGATGAACGACCAGGCGATATAGGCGGTGATCGCCAGTGGCGCACAGACAACGAAGCCTGTGAGGAAATAATTCCTCAGCCGGGTCATGCCGGAGGTCTTGGGAGCGTCGGACATGGTTCACCGGGAACGCGGGTTGCAGCGCAACATAGTGAACCGCAAGACGCTTTGGAACTACGAAGTTTTTAAAGGGCCGATTATGCCGCCGCGTCCAGCGGTTCGATTTTCTCGAGTTCCGGCGCCAGTTTCTTGGCTTCGGTTTCAAGCTCATAGGCCTGTTGAAAATTCATCCAGAATTCGGGTGTGGTGTTGAAAAATCTGGCGAGGCGGAGGGCCGTATCGGGGGTCAAGCCGATCTCCTCCTTGGCAATGCGCTCGATACGGGTGCGCGGAAGATTGAGATTTTTTGCCAGCGCGCCGGCACTCATGCCGAGCGGGACGAGATATTCTTCGCGCAGGAATTCTCCAGGATGAACTGGACGTGCGAACTTGAGCATAATTCAGGGTCCTCAAGGGTTCAGGGCAAATGCCTGCTCAATGGTAATCGACGATCTCCACGTCTTCAGCGCCAGCGGCGGTCCATTTGAAGCAGATGCGCCATTGGTCGTTGATGCGAATTGAATGCTGTCCGGCGCGGCTTCCTTCCAGGGCTTCGAGGTGATTTCCGGGCGGCGATCGAAGGTCATTCAGTTGGGCAGCGTTGGCAATTGCGCGGAGGCGACGTTCGCCGCGGGCAACCAAATCTGGCGGAAAGCCTTTTGGCGCCTTCCCTTCGGCAACCGCTTCGACCGCCTTGCCTTTGAACGAAACGATCAATAACGCGCCCTCTGGACTGTATCATACATTGATACAGACCGGCACGCAAGCAAATGTATCATCGGCCGATACAAATTTGCCACCGGTTGATCGGTGGCAAATGGTGAGTTGCCGATAGCTATTCCACCGTCACCGATTTCGCCAGATTGCGCGGCTGGTCGACGTCGGTGCCCATGAACACGGCGGTGAAATAGGCCAGCATCTGGATCGGCAATGCGTAGATGATCGGCGAGATGATTTCCGGCACGTCGGGCAGCACGATCGTCTCCATCGTCTTGACGCTCGTCAGTGCCGCACCCTTGCTGTCGGTGATCAGGATGATCTTGCCGCCGCGTGCCGCCACTTCCTGCATGTTCGACACGGTTTTTTCGAAAATGCGGTCATGTGGCGCGATGACGATGACCGGCATGTTCTCGTCGATCAGCGCGATCGGGCCATGCTTCAGTTCGCCCGCGGCATAGCCCTCGGCATGGATGTAGGAGATTTCCTTGAGTTTTAGCGCGCCTTCCATGGCCAGCGGGAAATTGGTGTCGCGGCCGAGATAGAGCACGTTCTTGTAGTGCGCGAGCTCGCGTGCGATCTTTTCGATCTGATGATCGAGCTTCAGCACCTGGTTGGCAAAGCGCGGAGCCTCCGAAAGCTCGCGCACAAAGATCTTTTCCTGCTCCTTCGAAATCGTGCCGCGCGCCACGCCGGCGCGCACGGCGAGCGATGCCAGCACCGATAGCTGGCAAGTGAACGCCTTGGTCGAGGCGACGCCGATCTCCGGCCCGGCCAGCGTCGGCAGCACGACGTCGGATTCGCGCGCCATGGTCGATTCCCGCACATTGACGACGGCGCCGATCTTCATCCCCGCCTTGCGGCAGTAGCGCAGCGAGGCCAGCGTGTCGGCGGTCTCGCCCGACTGCGAGATGAAGAAGGCGGCATCGTTCTTCGACAGCGGCATTTCGCGGTAGCGGAATTCGGAGGCGACATCGATGTCGACCGGCAGCCGAGCGTAGCGCTCGAACCAGTATTTGCCGATCAGGCCGGCGAGATACGCCGTACCGCAAGCCGAAATCGCCAGCCGGTTGATCTCTGCAAAATCGAAAGGCAGGTCGAGCGGCTTGGAGACGCCGCCGACAAAATCGAGATAATTCGCCAGCGTGTGCGAGATCACCTCGGGCTGTTCATGGATTTCTTTCTCCATGAAATGGCGGCGGTTGCCTTTGTCGACCATGAAGCTTGTCGAGAGCGATTGCTGGCGCTTGCGGTCGACCTTTGTGCCGTCGATGTCGAAGATGGTGACGCCGTCGCGGCGCACCACCGCCCAGTCGCCATCTTCCAGATAGGTGATCGAATTGGTGAACGGGGCGAGCGCGATGGCGTCTGACCCCAGAAACATCTCGCCATCGCCATGGCCGACAGCCAGCGGCGGGCCGTTGCGGGCGCCGACGATCAGGTCTTCATCGCCCTTGAACATGATGGCCAGCGCGAAAGCGCCTTCCAGCCGCTTCAGCGCCTGGTGCGCGGCATCAACCGGCTTCAGCCCCTTGGCGAGTTCGCGCGCCACCAGATGCGCCACGACCTCGGTGTCGGTCTGCGACGAGAAAGAATAGCCGTCGCGGATCAGCTCGGCGCGCAGTTCGGCGAAATTCTCGATGATGCCGTTGTGGACGATGGCGACGCCATCGGAAAAATGCGGGTGCGCATTGGTCTCGTTGGGCACGCCATGCGTCGCCCAGCGCGTGTGGCCGATGCCGATCGTGCCGTCGAGCGGCTCGTTTTTCAGCAGGCGTTCGAGGTTGACCAGCTTGCCTTCGGCGCGGCGGCGGCCAAGCGCACCGTGGTCGATGGTGGCAACGCCGGCCGAGTCATACCCGCGATATTCGAGCCGCTTCAGCGCATCGACGATGAGCGGCGCAACCTGCGAGTGGCCGACGATTCCAACGATACCGCACATCCAGACAGCCCCCGATTCCCATGGAAAACCAGCGCTATTTAGGGATGGCCGGCCTGCCGCGAAAGTCACATTGCATTTCGTCCCGTGTAACGGAACGCTTATTCCTGTCGATGCACCATGACAGGCCGCTCTTGCAATCCGGTTACTGCATTCGTTCGGCTTTTTGCGGGCCGAGTTACTTTTTCTTCGCCGCAGCGGCCGAAGCAAAGCGCTCGCGCAATTCCCTGCCCTTGCCGGGGATTGTCTTCTGGCGAGCGCGGCCGAAGGCCAGCGCATCTTCGGGTACGTCTTCGGTGATGACGCTGCCTGAAGCGATGTAGCCGCCCTTACCGATGGCGACAGGCGCCACCAGTGAGGAATTCGAACCGACAAAGGCGCCCTCGCCGATGTCGGTGAAGAATTTCGAATAGCCGTCATAATTGCAGGTGATGGTGCCGGCACCGATATTGGCGCCCGCGCCGACCCGCGCATCGCCGATATAGGTCAGGTGATTGACCTTGGCGCCCTCCTCGATAACAGCCTGCTTGACCTCGCAGAAATTGCCGACCTTGGCCTTTTGCCTGAGATCGGCACCCGGCCGCAGCCGCGCGAACGGCCCGACATCGCAATTCGCTGCAATGGTGGCGCCATCGATGTGGCTGAAGGCATGGATCTTGGCGCCGCCGGCGATTTTCACGCCTGGGCCAAACCAGACATTGGGCTCTACGATCGTGTCGGCGCCGATTTCGGTGTCGTGCGAGAAATACACGGTCTCCGGCGCAATCAGCGTTACGCCCGACAGCATTGCCTCATGGCGGCGGCGCGCCTGCCAGATGCCCTCGGCTTGCGCCAGTTCGGCGCGGTTGTTGATGCCGAGCGCGCTCTCGAAGCTGGCTTCGGTGGCAACGACGTCGAGTCTCCGCGCGCCGGCGATCTCGACAATGTCGGTGAGGTAGTACTCGCCCTTGGCATTCTTGTTGCCGACCGCGTCGAGCAGCTTCAGAGCATGCGCGCCGGCCACCGCCATCATGCCGGCATTGCAGAACGTGATTTTCTTCTCCTCCTCGGAGCAATCCTTCTCCTCGCGGATTGCGACCAACTTGCCGTCTTTTTCGATCAGCCTGCCATAGCCGGTCGGATTGGGCGGACGGAAACCGATCACGACGACGGCAGCACCTTCCGCCAGTTTCAGCCGCGCCACCGTCAGCGCATCCGCGTCGATCAGCGGCGTGTCGCCAAACATCACAAGGATATCGTCATAACCCTTTGATATTGCATCGCGCGCGGCCAATACCGCATGAGCGGTGCCAAGGCGCTTTTCCTGCACGAAGGTCTCGGCTTTCGGAGCAAATTTTGCCGCCGCCTTGCGCATCTCTTCCGCGCCATGGCCAATCACCAGCGCCTGGCTGCCGGCGCCTGCGGCCTCGGCAGCCTTCACCACATGGGCGACCATCGGCAGCCCGGCAATCTGGTGCAGCACCTTCGGCAGCACGCTCTTCATGCGCGTGCCTTCGCCGGCGGCGAGGATGACGGACAGGCAGGATCTCTGGCTCATGAAAGGACAACCATATGAAAGGGTTGGGAATCAAGACACGATAGCAGTGGCGCCATGCTGCACCAATGCGGTTAAATTCCGGTGAGATGGTGGTGCAGCTGACTCTTAATCAGTGGGTCCAGAGTGCAGATCTAGTGTCGGGTGCCTACCCCAACCGCCCCAGCACCGGGAAATTCTCCAGCAGCCAGTAGGACACGGTCTGCACGCCACCGGTGAGGAAAAACACGCCGGCGACGACCAGCAGCGCGCCGATCGCCTTTTCGACGCGGCCGAGATGGACGCGGAATTTGCCAAGGAAGCGCATGAAGGCGCCGGAAAACAGCGCCGCGATAAGGAACGGGATGCCCAGGCCGAGCGAATAGGCGGCAAGCAGGAGCGCGCCCTCGCCCACCGTCTCGCGGCCGCCGGCCAGCGTCAGGATCGGCCCCAGCACGGGGCCGATGCACGGTGTCCAGCCGAACGCGAAAGCCAGCCCCATGACATAGGCGGCGACCGCGCTTGCCGGCTTGCCCTGCGCCTGGAAGCGCGCCTCGCGCGACAACAGCGGGATGCGCAAAATGCCGAGGAAGTTCAGGCCCATCAGGATGATCAGCACACCGGCGCCCATCGCCAGTTGCTCCTGCCAGACCCGCAGCAGCCGGCCGATGGTCGAGGCGCCGGCGCCCAGCGCGACAAAGACGGTCGAGAAGCCTAGCACGAAGGCGATCGAGGAATAGAGCAGCGCACCGCGCGCGCCTTCGCGCGCCGTCGCACCCGCATTGCCGCGGAAATCGTCGACCGAGACGCCGGCCATATAGCAGAGATAGGGCGGCACCAGCGGCAGCACGCAAGGCGACAGGAACGAGATCGCTCCCGCCCCGACCGCGCTGACATAGCCGATGTCCAATGCCATTTCCAAGAACTCCAGTGCCGTGGCTGATATAGCGGCGCGCAGCCTTGTCCACCAATCACCATTGTGTTGGCAAGATCATCCCTTGCCGAACGCACTTGCCGGGGAAGAAACGACGACGCGCGGGCGTTGATGCGGTGAGGCCGCGATTTCCCGCGCGTCTCCAGATATCAGTCAAGGAGATTTCCATGAGAACCATAACCGTTGGGCTGGCAGCGCTTTTGTTCAGCACCGCCGCATCCTTCGCCGCCGACGCGTGGAAGGAAGCCGAGGTCAATGGCACCAAGATCTACACCGACGCCAACGGCATGACGCTTTATACCTATGACAAGGACGAGAAGGGCAAGACCAACTGCTACGACAAATGCGCCACCAATTGGCCGCCGCTGAAAGCCGAAGCCGGCGCCAAGCCGGACGACGAATGGAGCGTTGTCGACCGCACCGACGGCACCAAGATGTGGGCCTATGACGGCAAACCGGTCTATACCTTCATCAAGGACAAGAAACCAGGCGATGTGACCGGAGATGGTGTCGGCGAGGTCTGGCATATCGTCAAGGCCGACTAGGGCCTGTTGAGATTCATCTGGAGTTTATCACGGCGGCGGCGAGATGGATGATGGCGTTGAAGCTCTGGTCGGTTTTGTCGG